>DATIOS010000317.1:0-12168 GCA_035472915.1 Thermoanaerobaculia bacterium | reverse complement strand
CGCCGCCGCTGGCCCTGGGGCTCGCCGCCACGCTGTTCAAAAACCGTTTCAATCAAGAAGAGCGCGACGCCAGCAAAGCCGCCATCGTGCTGGGAATCTCCTTCGTCACCGAAGGAGCGATCCCCTTCGCCGCCAAAGATCCGTTGCGGGTGATCCCCTGTCTCATGGCCGGCTCGGCGGTGACGGGAGCGATTTCGCTGGCCGCCGGTGTCCACCTCATGGTGCCCCACGGCGGAGTCTTCGTGCTGCTGATTCCCCACGCCGTGCAGCCACTGGGCATGTACCTCGTGGCCCTCATCGCGGGAACGCTTGTCAGCACGGCGGCGCTTTATTTGGTGAAACGGCCAATTGAGGCACTGCAAACCTAGCCCGTAAGGGCGGCATTCCGGTAGCCCCGGGTGCAACCCGGGGAGATCGTTGGTAGGCCTTCAACCCAGCCCGGAGGGCGGCACACCCCAAGCCCAGGGCGCGAGCCCTGGGAACGATTCATTCATTTATTTTCATGCCGCCCTGCAAAGGGCGCCCTTGGCAGGGCGAAACCAAATAAAATTGTTGAACCCGTCCCAGGGCTCGCGCCCTGGGCTTGGGGTGTGCCGCCCTCCGGGCTCGCGGTAACTTAAAGGAAGCGTTGCCGCCCGTAGGTGGCAATGGCGGGAGGGAGTGCGGTATCTTCTGGACATGTCGAGGTGCTGGCGACTCCCTGGGAACTGCTAGGGGAGAAGTATGAGCGAGGAGATCGAATCCATGTTGGCGGATGAAGACGATGAGGAGATCGCTTGGATTCGTGAGGTACGTCACCGTATCTCGGAGCAATTCGGGCATGATCCCTATCGTCTGGTGGCCTACTTCATGGAGTTGCAGAAGGAGCATCCAGAAAAGCTCGTGTCGGCTCCGGACTCAGAGGTCGTAGGCAAGTCCTGATCGAATAGCCGGCCGCAGAGTGACGTTTCCCGCCCTGCGCACGGCGGCGCTGTATGTGGTGAAGCGGCCGATCGAGGCACTACAAACCTAGCCCGTAGGTGGCAGAACCGCGAAGCGTGCTGCCCGGTTCCCGGGCGGAAACCAGGCCGGCTCGTTTTCAGAAAGCGCAACTGGTGGCGAACGTGCAGGAGGTCGACGTCGTTTGCCACACGCAGCTATGGCAGGTCTGGTGAAGGAGCGTTCGGTTCGAGTTTACCGGCGGATCTGTGCAGCAGACGATCGACACGATGTTCCGGGTCGAGCCTTCGGCACAGCAGGCCATCACCGAGGGCGCGAGCGCGAGGGAGCACAGGACGGCGGCCAGGACCAGGAAGGTCAGGCGGCGCAGGGAGAGAGAATTCAGCATTTTGATTCTCCTTTCTCGGACCTGGATTGGTCCTCATGCTTCCATAGGTGCTTAAATCATCGTTGCGCGAGCCGCGGGTGTCTCCAGCAGCAGCACGGAAGGCACGCGATCCGGTCCGGCGGCGCGGAGTAGCCCGTAGCCGATTCCCGCGAGGCCGGTCATGAAACCGGGGACATCAGTCCTGACGCTGGCGCCGCAGCGGGGTCCGTTGTCTTCGATCGACTTGAGGATACGCGCGGCCAGCCGGCTGGCTTCGGCCGTCAGCTCGGCATCGCCCAGGACCCGGCCGGCTTTCCACAGCAGCTCGAGATTCCCAAAGTCGCCGTGGCAGAGAGATTGGTTGAAGCCGAAGCCTGCCGCCAGGGTGGATCGCACCGCGGCCCGGATCTCTTCGAGCATCTCCGAGTCGTCCAGATACGGCAGTGTGCCGATGCGTCCGAGGCCGATTCCCGGTGCGCCGTGACACCAGGCGTTGAGGAAAGGCGGGCCTTCTGAGGTCTCGCGGCTCTCGCGCAGATCGGGCCAGTTGTCGTGCCGGGACGAGAACCAGCTCCGCTCGTACTTCAGGGCGCCACGCGCCGCGTCGCCGAAGCGCTCCTCGCCGGTGTCATGGGCCAGCTGGGCGAGGGCCCAGGCGATGCCGGCTGTGCCGTGGCTGAGGCCATTCAGCGGCAGGCGACCCACCTCCGCGGGAGGCGGCCAGCCAAGCCCCCGTTCAGTCACGGTAGCGCCGGCGAGAAGTCGGTCGCCGCAGGAGATCGCAATCTCCAGGAGTGCCGCGGAGGGACGGTGTTGATACAGCACGAGAAGGGCGGCCACGGCCCCCGCGGAGCCGCCGAGGAGATCGAAGATTCCGTCGCTCTCGATGCCGGCCGCGATTCGTGGCGCCATGGCCTCCGCTTCGTCGAGCAAGCCGGGCTCGTCCCACAGCAGGCCCAGGTGGGTGAGGGTGTAGACGACTCCGCCCCAGCCATTGAACGCGCCGAGATGAGCCAGCGCTCCCGGGTCGGCGGCGAGCCGCTGCCGGACGGTGTGCAGGGCGAGCCGGGCGAGACGCTCGTATCGCTCGTCATCCGATTGCCGTCCCAGCTGCGCGAGGAAGAGAGCGACGCCGCAAAGACCTTTGTAAAGATCGATGGGCATCGGCTCCAGGAGCCAGCCGTCGGGCCGCAGATCGAGGTGGAACCAGGTCACGAGCTCGCCCTGCTCGATGGCCTGACGGACCAGCCGGTCGCCGATCTGGCGGGCCATCCGCAGGAAGCGCTCCGGCTCGGCCGGGCCGGCTTCGGGCAGGCCCGCGGACGTCCAGACCCGGCGTTCGTCGAGAGCGCGGGTGGCCTCGATGGCGGCCTGCACGAGCCAGCTCTGCCGTTCCAGATCGGCTTCGTCCAGGGCCCGCAGCCGGGCGTGAACGCGCTCCAATCCCGGTGTGGCGAAGAAATCATCGACTAGTCCTCGTCGAGCGTGACGAAGGTCGGTCGACGTTGGAAAGGTTTCGAAACGGGGCACGTCGCCGGCGGTCAGGTCCTCGTGCTCGGCGCGCAGCGCCCGCCGCAGGGGCGGGTAGGTTATTGCGTCCAGCCAGAGGCGGTCGAAGAGCCGGTCGCGATCGAGCGCGCTCTGCAGGTAGTCGGGATGATTGCCCACGTGGAGGAGATGGGCGTAGACGTTGGTGCCGCGCAGCAGGGCGCGCACCGGCAGGCCGGCGAAAGACGCCAGCGGTCCTGCGGACGCCAGGAGCTCGTCGCGATGCTCCCAGAGCCGCCGGTACATCGAGCGGAAGCCGCGCAACACGGCATCGCCATGCTCCCACAGGGCCAGCGGCTCGCCGCGCAGGGTGGGGAGGTTGGGGCCGGCGGCCAGCTGCTTCTCGTGCCCGGCCCAGCGCATCTGGTCGGTGCCGTCGCCGGTGATCTGCCGCAGCGCGATTTTCTGGCCTCCCACCGCTCCCATGCCGCTCAGATCGAGTCCGCCCTGGTCGGCGGTGGCCCAGAACCGCCGCGGGAGCAGGCCGCTGTTCAATACCGTATGGGCGGTTGGAACGTAACCCGGGCCGCTGGCGGCCGGGGCGGCGACGTCCGGTTGAAACAGGGTTTCGAGGTCGATCGGCACCGGGTGCTCGCCCTCGGCGATCAGGTTTTCGTGATGGAAATCGGTGGCCTCCAGCGCATAGAACAGGGCGAGCCAGGCGCCTTGCCGCTCGTGGAAGCGCTCCACCTCCTCCGGCGTCTCGCAGGGGCGGGCCACGACGTGCTCCATCCAGCCGTAGCGGCCCCGATCGAGAATGGCCAGACAACGCAGCGGCGGTCCGTCTCCCCACTCGTTGAGCCTGGCGATCAGGATCTGGAGGTGACGGTCGACGGCCAGGGACTTGGGTTTGTAGACGATCCGCAGCCCCGAGGCAAAGGTGAGGATCGCCACGGAGCGGCCACCGTCGTGGCGGTCGCTGAGCCCGGTCTGCACGGCGACCACGGGTCCCGGCGCCGCTCCGCCGTCGAGGCCGAAGCAACGGCTGATCTCTCTCTGGTCCGCGGCGAAGCGCGCCATCATTTCCAGGCTGGTCTCCACCCATTGCTCGGCCTGGCGGCAGGCGTTGCGGGCGAGGACCGGATAGCGCCGGAGGATCTCCAGGCCGGCGCTCATCTGGCGCAACGTTTCGACGAAGCTTTGGAAGCGTTCCTCCGGAGTCTCCCCATGCAGCTTGCCTTCGAGGCGGCTGACTTGAAGCTCCAGGGCGAGGGCTCTCTCGCTCGCCCAGCGGAGCCGCCGGATGAGGGTCGCGAGGAGCGCGGCGGCGACGGCTTCCGGGTCGAGGATTCCCGGAGCGCCAGCCACGATTTGCCGCAGCCTTGCCAGGACTCGCGCGTAGGAGTCGGCGATCAACGGTCGTAGCAATTCGAGCACGCCGAGGCCGCCGCCATCCACAGCGTCCGAAGGTAGCGGTGCGTGATCTTGAGAATAGGCTCGCGCCAGGGTTTGCAGCCAGGCGGGCCGGCCCGCCGTGCGCTGCCGCAAGCCCGCGGCATTCTCGGCGAGGAGACGGAGGAAGCCGTCGGGCGTCAGGCCGTCGAGGGCGAGGCGCTCGGCGAAAAGGTTGTCGTCGAACAGCTCCGATTCGCGCCGCCAGCGGCTCGCCTTCCGCGCCGCGCGTTCGAGCGACTCCGGGGAAGGCGCCGCATCGCGGCCGGCGTTCAGGAGGGCCGCGCGTTCCGCGAGCGTCAGAGCCTCGAACCACTCCGGGGCATCGAAGATCTCGTTCATCGCCCTTGTCTTTTCTCGAAGGATGTAAGACGGCGGGCGGACCGGACAGGCCCACCCGCCGGGGAGTTTATGGAATCCAGCTTACGGGCACTGCTGGCCCGGCTTGACGCAAGAGTCCACGAAGGTCGTGCCGCAGAAGTGCTGAGTCACTGCGCCGCCATTGACCGTGCGCAGAGCGGAGTCGTCCACCATCGCCACGCCGGCCGGATTCTCGGGCAGACCGGCCCGATCCTGCTCGGTGAGGCTGTTGCGATACTCTTCATCACGCCAGGCACGAACTACGTCGATGTTCTTGTGCATCTCGTTCTTCTCCTTGCAAAACTTGGGTTATGGGACCACGGGGAGTCAACTCTCAAGGCGGCAGGTCCCTCCTCCGCTCCAGAGGCCGTGAAACGATTTCGCTGGAAGAGCCGCCGGGCGTGGAGCTATGGAACATGGGGCCGCGGCGCATCCCTAGAGAACGAAGCCTCCAAGGGATTCCCCTCACCTCTCTCGCCGCCCGCGGAATGCTATCTTCGGGATTGCCCGGCGGACTCAACGCCGCGCATCCCGACCGAGGAGGGGGACCCTAGAAGATGGCGTCCGATATCGAAATCGCACAGCAAGCCAGGCTCGACCGAATCACCCACATCGCTGCCAAGCTGGAAATCCCTGAAAGTAGTCTCGAACCCTACGGCCACACCAAGGCCAAGCTGTCGCTGGACTATGTCGACGGTCTCGCGGGACGGCCGGACGGCAAGCTGATCCTGGTGACGGCGATGACGCCGACGCCGGCCGGAGAGGGCAAGACCACCACCACCGTCGGCCTCGGCGACGCCCTGAACCATCTCGGCAAGAAGGCGGCGATCTGCCTGCGCGAGCCGTCGCTCGGACCCGTGTTCGGGATGAAGGGGGGCGCGGCCGGCGGCGGTTACGCGCAGGTCGTCCCCATGGAGGACATCAACCTCCACTTTACCGGCGACTTCAGCGCCATCGCGCTCGCCAACAACCTGCTGGCGGCGATGCTGGACAATCACCTGCACTGGGGGCACGAGCCCGCCCTCGACGTGCGGCGAATCTCCTGGCGGCGGGTGGCCGACATGAACGACCGGGCGCTGCGCGAGATCGTCGTCGGCCTCGGCGGCGCCGGCAACGGCTTCCCGCGCGAGGACGGCTTCGACATCGTGGCCGCTTCCGAGGTGATGGCGATCCTCTGCCTCGCCACCTCGCTCGCCGATCTCAAACAGCGCCTGGGCAACATCGTCGTCGCCCACACCCGCGAGCGCAAACCGGTGCGAGCCAGCGACCTTGGGGCTCAGGGAGCGATGGCCGTGCTGCTCCGGGACGCCATCAAGCCCAACCTGGTGCAGACGCTGGAGAACAATCCCGCTTTCGTTCACGGCGGACCCTTCGCCAACATCGCCCACGGCTGCAACTCGGTGATTGCCACGCGCACGGCGCTGAAGCTCGCCGACTACGTGGTCACCGAGGCCGGCTTCGGCGCCGATCTGGGGGGCGAGAAGTTCGTCGACATCAAATGCCGCAAGGCGGGCCTGAAGCCGGCTGTGGCCGTGGTCGTCGCCACCGTCCGCGCCCTCAAGTATCACGGCGGCGTGGAGGTCAAGGCTCTCACGCAAGAGAATCTGGCGGCTTTAGAAAAAGGGATCGTCAACCTCGAACGCCACGTCGAAAACGTGAAGCTGCATTACGGCATCCCGTGCGTGGTGGCGATCAATCGCTTTTCCTCCGATACCGCCGAGGAGCTGGCGTTCGTCGAGTCGCGCATGGCGCAGATGAAGGTTCCGGTGGCCGTCGCCAATCATTGGGCCGAGGGCGGCAAGGGCGCCACGGATCTGGCGAACATCGTGATCGAGCTCTGCGAGCAGGCGCCGAGCGTAAAGTTCGTCTACGAGGACGCCGATCCGCTGTGGGAGAAAATCGAGAAGATCGCCACCAAGGTTTATCGCGCCGCGTCCGTCAACGCGGAAGCCAAGGTGCGCGAGCAGATCGCCCGGCTGCAGGAGGATGGCTACGGGCACTATCCCGTCTGTGTGGCCAAGACGCAGTACTCCTTCTCGACCGACCCGCATCTTCGTGGCGCGCCCGTGGGCCACGCCATCCACGTGCGCGAAGTGCGGCTGGCCGCCGGCGCCGAGTTCGTGGTGATGATCTGCGGCGACATGATGACCATGCCCGGTCTGCCGAAGGCGCCTTCGGCGCGCCTCATCGACATCGACGAGAGCGGCAAGGTGGTGGGTTTGTTCTGATCAGTGGTACCCCGCTCCCGGGTACAGCAGATTGAGCGCCAGCGTCTGCAGCGGATCCGAGATGTAGGGGAAAACCTTCCAGGCGGCGAGCAGGCCGAGGAGGGAGAACATGGGCTGGTGCAGGAAGGCGTGGAAGCGTGCCGCCGTTGCGTCGCTCATGAATCCGGGGAGGATGGCGCTGCCGTCGAGCGGGGGGAGAGGGAGCAGGTTGAAGGCGAAGAGCACCAGATTGAGTGAAAAGAGAATCGAAAGGGGCGCGGCGGCGGCTTGCCAGGTAGGTCCGATTCCCGCCGTGACGGTGGTGAAGTTGGCGACGCTGGGCGCTTCGAAGACGCCGGCCAGCATGCCGGCGCGGATGGCGAGGCCGGAGATCAACACCAGCAGGAGATTGGCGGCGGGGCCGGCGGCGGCCATGACGGCGGCGCGCTTCGGGTAGCGGTGGGCCCATTCGGGATCGTAGGGAGCGCTGGCCCAGCCCATCATCCAACCGTTGAGCGCGAAGGAGGCGATGGGAACGATCACCATCCCCAGCGGCTCGCGGCGGATGTGGGGCCAGGGATTCAAGGAGACCTGGCCGCCTTCATAGGCGGTCGGATCCCCCAGCTTGAGGGCGGCGAGGGCGTGGCCCGCTTCGTGGAGCGTGGTCGAGAAGATGAACACCACGCACCAGGTGAGGCCGAGGACGAGGGTATGGGGATCCATGGCGGTATTGTATCCGCCGCCATGACGACGTACCTGTCGACCTTCATCGCCGGCCTCGGCGGTCCCATCCGGCGAGCGCTGGCGGAGCGGCTCCCGGACGTCCGGATCGCTCTCGAGCTCGACGGCTTGATCCTTTACGAGAGCAGCCGGGACGCCGCGGCGATCCGCGGTCTGCCGTTCTTCAACAATTCCTTCCTGATGTTGAAGACTTTCTCCGGCCTCGGCACTGAGCGTGGAGAAGAGGTCCTGAACGAGATGCTCGCGGCGACGCTGCGCGAAGGCGATTTAGCGGGCCGCATTCCTCGCCACTTGAAAGGCACCTTCCGGCTCGTCACTTCTTGGAGCAACGTGCTGACCGCCGTCGACCGCGACCTGCTGGAGAAGGTCGAGGGACGGATCGCGGCCTCCGGCCGGCTGCGGTCCCACCGCGGCCGGCCCGATCACGAGCTCTGGCTCTCCTATCGCAGCGAGGGCCATGGTTTCCTGCTGCTGCGGCTGACCCGGCATACGGCGTACGAGAAGGTGCTCGACAAGGGGACATTGCGGCCGGAGCTCGCCTGGATGCTCTGCTGGCTCTCCGAGCCGCGAGAGGGCGAGCTGATGCTGGATCCCTTCTGCGGCTCGGGCGCCATTCCCCTGATGCGGGCGACGCAATTTCCCCGCGGCCTCGTCCTGGCGAGCGATCTCGACGCGGCGCTGGTGGAGAAGCTCAAGGCGCGGGTGAAGGAGGGGGACTTGAAGAAGCGGATCGTGGTGCGGCAGGGGGACGCCCGCGACCTCTCGCGCTACGAAGAGGGTTCCATCCACAAGATCGTCACCGATCCGCCCTGGGGGAGCTTTCAGGAGCTGGCCGCCGGACCCGAGACCTTCTACCGCGAGATTCTGACCGAGCTGGCGCGGGTGCTGGCGCCGGAAGGACTGCTGGTGATCCTCCTGGCGCGGGCGGATTTCCTGCCGCCGTTGCTGGAAACGCTGCCCGCGCTGGAGTTGGTGGAGAGCTGGCCGATTTTGGTGTCGGGGAAGAAGGCGGAGATCTTCAAGCTCAGGAAGGGGACGAACACGGACTGACACGGACTCTCAAGGACTGACACGGACCCAGGGCACGATGTGTTCGTCCGTGTTTGTCCCTGTTCGTCCGTGTTCTTCTACCCCCGGCTCAGGTACTTGTTCTCGCGCGTATCGATCAGGATCTTCGTGCCCACCTCGATGAAGGGCGGCACCATGACGACCAGACCCGTCTCCATCTTCGCCGGCTTGTAGGAGGCGCTTGCGGTGGCACCTTTCAAGCTTGGCTCGGTGTCGACCACTTGCAACGTGACGGTGTTGGGCAGCTCGATGCCCACCGGCTTGTCGTCGTAGAAGTCGACCTGGATGACGGTGTTGGGCAGCAGGTACTGCATGGTGTCGCCCAATGTCTCATTGTCCATCGAGATCTGCTCGTAGGTCTCCTGATTCATGAAGTAGTGCGCCGAAGGTTCGGAGTAGAGATACTCCATCTGGTGGGTTTCGAGGATGGCGCGGTCGACTTTCTCGGTCGAGCCGAAACGGTGCTCGAAACTGTTGCCGCTCTTCAGGCTGCGCATGCGCACCTGGACGAAGCCGCGCCAGTTTCCCGGCGTGACGTGATGAACGTTCATGACCCGGCAGACGTCATTCTCAAAGAGAATGCACATGCCGGCTCGCACTTGACTGACTTGGATCAAGGTTGGATCTCCTTTGGCTCCTGCTCTGCCTACTCCTGCTCTTCCTTGCGGTGCTTCTGGTACTCGGCGATCAGCTTGTCCTGCACGAGCTTGGGGACTTCCTCGTAGTGCGAGAACTCCATGTGGAAGCTCGATCGGCCCTGCGTCATGGCGGTCAGGTGGCGGTCGTAGTCGAGCATCTCGGACATCGGCACCACGGCCTTGATCACCTGGTGGCCGTTGACGGCGTCCATGCCCTGCGGCCGGCCGCGGCGGTGCGAAAGGTCGCCCATGATGTCGCCCATGAACTCCTCGGTGGTGTTGATCTCCACCTTCATCACCGGCTCCAGGATCGTGGGCTTGGCGTTGGCCATGGCGTCCTTGAAGGCCAGCGAGCCGGCGATCTTGAACGCCATTTCCGAGGAGTCGACGTCGTGGTACTGGCCGTCGAGCAGGCGGACCTTGAAGTCGACCATCGGGTAGCCGGCGAGGAAGCCGCGGCGCCGGGCGTCCTGAATCCCCTTTTCCACCGCCGGGCGGTAGTTGTTGGGGATGGCGCCGCCGAAGATCTCGTCGGCGAAGGCGAAGTCCTCGCCCCGCGGCAGCGGCTCGACCTTGATCCGGCAGTCGGCGAACTGGCCGCGGCCGCCGGTTTGCTTCTTGTGGCGGCCGTGGCCGTCGGCGGGCTTGAGGATGGTCTCGCGATAGGGCACCTTGGGCGGATGCAGGAAGAGGTCGACGTGGTAGCGGTGCTTCAGCTTGGCGACGGCGATCTCGATGTGCAACTGGCCGGTGCCCGAGAGCAGGTGCTCGTGCGTCTCGGCGTCGCGGCCGGCGTGCAGGCTGGGATCCTCGTCGATGAGCCGGTGCAGCGCGTCGCCGATCTTCTCCTCGTCGCCCTTGGACTTGGGCTCGACGGCGAAAGTCATGGCCGCTTCGGGGATGTCGATCCAGGCGACGCGCACCGGGCGATCCTTGGCGCAGAGCGTGTCGCCGGTGACGGTGTTCTTGAGCTTGGCGACGCCGACGATGTCGCCGGCCACCACCTTCGGCACGTTCGATCCCTGCTTGCCCTGCAGCAGCAGGAGGTGGCCGATGCGCTCCGACTCCTCGTTGCGCGGGTTGTAGAGCGAGGTGTCCGAGGTCAGGGTGCCGGAGACGAGGCGCAGGATCGAGATCTTGCCGGTAAACGGATCGGAAAGCGTCTTGAAGACCAGGGCGGCCGCGGCGCCGGCGGCGTCGGCCTTGAGGGGCACGTCGTCGCCGCCCAGGTTTTTCGCCGGAAAAGGCTGCCTGGCGGCGGGCGAGGGAACGAGCGTCAGGAGGGCGTCGAGCAGCGTCGAGGGGCCGATGCCGTGGCCGCCGGCCGTCAAGGTGAGCGGGAAGATCTGGCGCTGCGCCACCGCCTGGCGCAGACCGCTCTCCAGGCTCTCCTGCGACAGGGTGCCGCTCTCGAAGAAGCCCTCCATGAGATGGTCGTCGGTCTCTGCCACGGCCTCGACGAGGCGGGAGCGGTGAACCTCCACCTCGTCGGCGAGCTCAGGCGGAATCTCCGCCGGCGTCCCCTTGCCGTTGCCGTCGCGGGTGAAGCGCCAGGCCTTGAGGCTCACCAGGTCGACGACGCCGGTGAAGCCCGCCTCCTGGCCGATGGGCAGCTGAATGGGCAGGATCTGGCGGCCGAAGCGCTTGTGCAGCGAGTCGAGGGTGCGTTCGAAATCGGCGCGCTCGCGGTCCATCTTGGTCAGATTGACCAGCAGCGGCAGCTCGATCTCGGCCGCGTAGCCCCACACCCGCTCGGTGTTGACCTCGACGCCCGAGACGCCGTTGATGCACAGGATGACGGCGTCGGCGGCCCGCAGGCCGGCCCGGGTCTCGGTGAAGAAGATGCCGTAACCGGGGCAGTCGAGGAGGTTGATCTTGTGCTGCTGCCAGGGGACGAAACAGGGTGACAGACCGATCGAGATCTTGCGTTCGACTTCCTCGTGGTCGAAGTCGGTGAACGTGTTGCCGTCCTCGACCCGGTGCATGCGAGTCGTCACGCCGCCGGCATAGAGCAGAGAGCTGACCAGCGTGGTCTTGCCGGTGTCGTTGTGGCCTGCTACAGCTACATTTCGGAGCTTCTCCGGGCTATCCACCTGCATCCTGAACCTCCTTCAGGGGCCAAAGAGCGATCAAGGGGCGGCAAATATACCACAAGGAAAATGCCCGAGACTCCCTCCAGTCCCCGCTCTAAACCCCAAAAGTACCAGGACTTTCCAGCGCTTAACCGTTTGACCTGGACCCTGAGTCCGGCCTAGAATTCCCGACGCGAAAGCTCTCTGCCATGCTGCCATTGACACCGATGTCCCCGACCAAACTGGGCCGCTACGAAATTACCGACGAGATCGGTAAGGGAGCCATGGGCGTCGTCTACCTGGCCCGGGATCCCCTGATCGGCCGCCTGGTGGCGCTCAAGACCTTTCGCATCGGCTACTCCGTCCGCGACTCGGAGATGGAGCAGTTTCGCATCCGCTTCATGCGCGAGGCGCAGAGCGCCGGCATCCTCACCCACCCCAACATCGTCACCATCCACGACGTCGTGGAGCAGAGCGAGGAGGGGCTGGCCTTCATCGCCATGGAGTACGTGCGGGGGACCAACCTCAAGCTGCTGCTGCAGGGCGATCAGCCGCTGTCGCTCGGCTTCGTGCTGGACGCCATCGCGCAGATCGGCGACGCCCTCGACTACGCGCACTCGAACCGGGTGGTGCACCGCGACGTCAAGCCGGCGAACATCCTCATCACCGCCGACAACAAGGTGAAGATCACCGACTTCGGCATCGCCCGCCTCGACAGCTCGAACCTCACCCAGGAGGGACAGCTCCTGGGGACGCCGAACTACATGGCGCCCGAGCAGATCCAGGGCAAGGAGGTGGACCACCGGGCCGACCTCTTCTCGCTCGGCGTCGTGCTC
>DATIOS010000316.1:0-5742 GCA_035472915.1 Thermoanaerobaculia bacterium | reverse complement strand
AGAAGAGGGTTGGGGTGATGAGGGGTTTTGTTTGCTCCCTCTTCTCCCGGTGTGGGGGGTTGGGAGGGGGCGGGAGAAGAGGGCCGGGGTGATGAGGGTCTTAGCGCCCGCGGCAGCCAGCCGGCTCGGCGCAGCAGGTCGCGGAGGGCGAGCGCGAAGAGCACGAGGAGCGGCACCGAGGCCTGGAGCAGGAAACGGTTCCAGGTAGTCCGCACGACGAAGTCCGGCCGCAGGCTGATCGTGGCATAGAGCCAGCCGACCCCGAGGGGAACGGCGGCGGCGAGGAACAAGGGAAGCGCGGGCCGCCGCCTCAGGCCTCGCCAGCCGGCGATCAGCACGAGAGGAGCCGCCGACCAGAAGAGGCCCCAGTCGAGGAAGCTCACCATCTCGGCGCGCGCGTCCCAGGCAAGGCGCGGAATGCGGGTGAAGATCCCCGGCCAGAGCAGCGGCCACGAGGT
Source organism: Thermoanaerobaculia bacterium (assembly GCA_035472915.1). GTDB lineage: Bacteria > Acidobacteriota > Thermoanaerobaculia > Multivoradales > UBA5704 > DATARR01. The sequence continues at coordinate 5,284 of DATIOS010000316.1, read as the reverse complement.
GGCCTGCTCGAAGCTCTCGAAGCTCTCAGGTACGCCGGCCCGCCAGGAGAGCAGGAGGATCAGGCCGAGCCCGGCCGGCAAGACCGCCAGAACGAGGGCGCGGCGGCGACGACGCCAGAGCCGGCGCCAACGTGCCAGTGCGCGGCGTCCTGGAAGCCCGGGAAACGCGATCGCCAGGCCCAGCGCCACGGGAGCGAGGATCTCGCCCTCGGCCTTGGTGAGCACCGCGGCGGCCAGCAGGATTCCCGCCGCGAGCCCTGCGGATAATCGCAGGCGCGGTTTGAGGAGCAGTAAGAGGCCAGCACCAAAGAAGCACGCCAGGGGCAGGTCGCTGTAGGCGGACGCCGCTCCGCCGGCCCCCGCGAAAGCAGGAAAGGAGAGCAGTGCGGCGCAGAGGGCCGCCCAAGCCGCCGCATTGCGGCCCGCCAGCGTCTCGGCGCCGCTGTAGATCAGCAGCAGCCAGACGGGGAAAAAGGCGGCGTACATCGGCCGAAAGGCTTGATGGTCCGGGTCCGCGTGCGTCACCTCGAGCACGGCGACCTGGGCCACCGGCATCAGCAGCGGGTACCAGGGATGGGCGACGTACCAGCCGCGCTGGGCCAGCACGGTCGGGTGGACCGTCCCCTCGCTGCGCACGTACCGCGCCTGGGCGCTCCAGGTCATGCGCCCATCCCAGTCCGTCAACGGATTGTCCAGGGCGTCGCAGAGGAGGGCCAGGGAGATCAGCGCGCCAGCCGCCAACGCCAGCTTGCCCGCGAGGCGCCTGCGTCTGGAGGGCGAAGAAGCGGGCGAGATCCTTCCCCGTCTTCGCAACCAGGAGACCATCCCCGCCAGCACCGGCACGGCGGCCACGATCAAGATGGCGGGCGAGCGCAGCGGCACGGCGAGCCAGTGGGACAGGGCGTAAAGCCAGCCCGCCGTCCAGGCGATTCCCAGGAGATAGGAGTAGGCCAGACGGCGCGCCGAAGGCAGCTCGCGCACCGCTGGCAGGATCTCGGCAAGGCCGGCGCCCGGAGCGGCGAAGAGCGCCACGCCCGCGAGGCCCGCCAGAGCCTCAGAGGGAACCATGTCTCGTTTCCATCCGGCGCAGGAAATCGTCGCGATCGAGCAGGACCGCTGGGTCGTGGGGAAAGGCGATGACCACCCAGCGGGGTCCGGCCGGCAGGCTCCATTTCTGTCCTGGCTGTGATATTTCGCTCAGCCGGCCCGCGAAGCGAGCTCGCCGGGGCGCCAGCTCGAAGCGCACCCAGTAGGTCGCTCCCTGCCATTCCGCGCCGCCGTCGAGGAGGATAAATTCGCCGTTGGGCGGAATGGTGCGGCGGATCGAGTCGAGGGCGTCCGCGGCGGCGGCTCCCAGCACGCGGGCGTGGGCGCCCCGGGAATCCTCTCCGGCCAGAAGCACGACCTCGCCGATCCGGCGCGCGACCCGCAGCGCCGCCAGGGGGAGCGCGGCGAGCAGCGACACCGCGAGCAGTACGAGCGCCAGGGCGCGGAGAACGGAGCCTGCGAAAGAGAGCACGGCGGCATTGTCTATCAAAAAATAGAAAAACCAGCCTGCGGAAATGCTGGCGCTCTCAGGGGTACAATGCGCTCGCCTTGTCCTGTATAAGGGACAAGGATCTCAGACCGGCAAGCTACGGAGCAGGTTTTTGGCCTATACGATCGGCATCGACGCCCGAAAGATTCAAGACTTTGGGATCGGCACCTACGTCCGGAACCTCATCCGGTCGCTGGCCGCCATCGATTCCGAGAATCGCTACGTGCTGCTGGCCAAGCCCGGCGACCGCGAGGGTCTCCTCGACTTGCCGGACAACTTCCAGGTAGCCCTCGAGAGCTCGCCCGTCTACTCCCTGCGCGAGCTGGTGGCCCTCACCTGGCATCTCTACCGGCGCAAGCTCGACCTCTATCACTCGACCCACTACGTGCTGCCGGCGTGGGTGGGCTCGAAGGTCGTGGTCACCATCCACGACATCATTCACCTGCTCTATCCGGAGTTTTTGCCGAGCAACCTGGCCTTTCTCTATGCCCAGAGAATGATTCGCCGCAGCCTCGAGCGCGGCGACCGCATCATCGCCGTGTCGCAGAACACGAAGTCCGACCTGGAGCATCACTTCGAAATTGGCGGCGGCAAGATCGAGGTGATTCACAACGGCGTCGAGGACATCTTCCGCCAGCGATTGTCGATCGAGGACCAGCACCGTTGGCTGCGCGACCTCGGAGTCACCCAGCCCTATCTGCTGTTCGTGGGCAATCCGGCCAAGCCGCACAAGAACCTCGACACCGTCGTGCAGGCCTATGCCCGCGCCCGCCGCATGGCACAGTTCGACGCGCCGCTGATCTGCGTCGGCAGCCGCGAGGGATCGGAGTTCAAGATCCGCCAGCGCGCCAACTACCTGGGGATCGGCGACAAGGTCCGGCTGCTGGGCCACGTGGCGCACGAGGCCCTGCCGGCGATCTATCAGGGAGCGACGTTGTTTCTCTACCCCACGCTCTATGAAGGTTTCGGCTTGCCGGTGATCGAGGCCATGGCCTCCGGGGTGCCGGTGATCACTTCCAATACCTCGGCCCTCAAAGAAATCGCCGAGGGTTACGCGCACCTCGTCGATCCCCTGGACCTCGACGGCATCGCCAAGGCCATCGCTCACCTCATGGGCAATCCGGAAGCGCGGACGAGGCTGATCGCGCTCGGCGAGCGCCGGGCGCAGGACTTTCAGTGGGACCTCGCGGCGCGACGGACGCTCGACGTCTACCTTTCGGTTATCGAAGGCAAAGGCGCTGAAAGCAAAAGCACCAAGGAACGAGGGCTGGAGAGGCCAGGGGCCAACGCGTGATCCCCGGGATTCCTTTCAATTTTCCGCCGCCGTTGCCGCCGCCGCCCGGGCCGCCGCGTCCGCGGGTGGCCTTGGTGCACGACTGGCTGACCGGCATGCGCGGCGGCGAGAAGGTGATCGAGGTCCTCGGCTCGCTCTACCCTGAAGCCCCGCTCCACACCCTGTTCCACTTTCCCGGCAGCGTCAGCCCGGCGATCGAGTCGCATCCCATTCGTACCAGCTTCCTGCAGAAGGCGCCGGGCATCCGCCGCCACTACCGCAGCTATCTTCCACTGTTCCCGGCCGCCATCGAGGAGCTCGACCTTTCGGGCTTCGACGTCGTGCTTAGCTCCAGCCACTGCGTTGCCAAGGGAGTCATCGCGCCGCCCGACGCTTTTCATCTCTGCTACTGCCACACTCCCATGCGCTACGCCTGGGACCAGGAGCATGCCTACTTCCCCAAACGCCACGGCGCGGGGCCGCGGCTGCGGTCGCTGGCGCTCACCGCCCTGCGCGCCTGGGACGTTTCGTCGGCGGCACGCGTAAACCTCTTTGTAGCGAACTCGCGTTTCGTGGCGCGCCGGATCGAGACCTACTACGGCCGCTCCGCCGAGGTGGTGCATCCGCCCGTGGACGTGGACTTCTTCACGCCGGGACCGGGGCGCGAGCCGCGCAACGGAAAGAACGGGACTGGATATTGCCTGATGGTCTCCGCCTTGGCCCCTTACAAGCGAGTCGAGCTCGCCATGGCAGCCTGCGAGAAGGCGGGCCTCGAGCTGCGAATCGTCGGCGAGGGGCCGGAGCGCAGGCGCCTGGCCGGGATCGCGACCGCCAACGTCCGGTTCCTCGGCAAGGTCGGTTCGGAGAAATTGCGCGACCTCTACCGCGGCGCCACCCTGTTCCTCCAGCCCGGAGTGGAGGACTTCGGCATCGCCTCCGTGGAGGCCCTCGCCTGCGGTACTCCGGTGGTGGCCGCGGCCCGCGGCGGCATCCTCGACGTGGTGGAGGACGGCCGGCACGGCGTGCTCTATCCGGATTGGGAAGGGCCCTCGGCCCTGGCCGGCGCGATTGACAAAGCCCTCCGGATCGGATTCAATGGATTGGACTTGCGTAATCGGGCGGAGTCATTCGCCATTTCGCGATTCACTGATCGCATACGTTCTCTTCTATCTCTTCGGATTTCTAGCTGAGGGTGCCTTTCCTTTGATCCAAGAACGACACAGGAAAACGGCCGGGCTCTACCTCTTCACCGATCTCGCGGCCACGGTGGCCGCCTTCTTCGCCGCCTGGCTCCTGCGTTTCGAGCTGGCAGTCATCCCCGTCACCAAGAACGTCCCGGAGCTTGGGCCCTATTTGCGGCTCCTGCCCTTCATCCTGGTGCTGTGGCCGGTGGTCTTCTATTTCCACGGCCTTTACCAGAGCCGCCGGGGCCGGAGCCGGGTGGACGAAGTGCTCACCATCGTCCTTGCGGTGCTGCTGGCGACCGTTCTCCTTTCGGTGGTCATCGCCTGGTACCGGCCGCCGGCGTGGCCCGGCAGCCGCGAGTACTTCACCTACAGCCGCGCCTTCCTCGGTCTGTTCGCGGTGGTTGACCTCGCGCTCGTGGCCTCGTCGCGCATGCTGGTGCGCTCGGCGTTGCGGCGCGTGCGCAGCTCCGGGCACAACCTACAACGCATTTTGGTGGTGGGAGCGGGGCTGCTGGGCCGCGAGATCACCACCAAGATCCTCGCCCACCGCGAAATGGGTTTCGAGGTCGTGGGCTTTCTCGACGACGATCCCGGCAAGCTGGGGACGACGATCTGCGGCGTGCCGGTGCTCGGCGTGCTGCGCCAGGCCGAAGAGGTCGTCGAGACGAAGAGCATCGATCAGGTTTTCATCACCCTCCCCCTCGAAGCCCACAAGAAGGTATTGCAGCTCATCGAGCTGATGGCCCGCGAGTGCGTGGAGATCAAGCTGGTGCCCGACATCCTCCAGTACGCCACCTTGAAGGCGGCGCTCGAGGACGTCGACGGTACGCCGGTGATCAACCTCTCGCAGGTGCCGCTCCAGGGTTGGAACAGCATGGTCAAGCGCGTCATGGACGTCGCCATCGCATCGGCGGCGACGGTCGTGCTGCTGCCGCTGTTCCCCGTCATCGCGCTCGCCATCTGGTTGGAGGATCGCGGCTCCATCTTCTACCGCCAGGAGCGCATGGGTCTCGACGGCCGGTCGTTCATGATTCTCAAGTTCCGCTCGATGCGCGTCGACGCCGAAGAGTCGAGCGGTCCGGTGTGGGCGATCAAGGACGATCCGCGCCGCACGCGCATCGGCGGCCTGCTGCGCCAGTGGTCGCTCGACGAGCTGCCGCAGATCTGGAACGTCCTCACCGGCGACATGTCGATCATCGGTCCGCGTCCCGAGCGGCCGACGTTCGTGCGTGAGTTCAAGCACAAGATCCCGCGCTACATGCTGCGCCACCGCGTGAAGTCGGGCAT
>DATIOS010000315.1:0-1764 GCA_035472915.1 Thermoanaerobaculia bacterium | reverse complement strand
CCCCCGCGTAGTAACCGAAAAGGACGTCTATGACGAAGTTCTGTGGGCACGTTCCTTCACCGCGCCGCCCGGAGCTTCGGGCTCCTAGACCGCAGCCACCGGTTCTCGCCGGCCTGGCTTTGCTCCTGGTAGCGGCCTCGGCACCGGCGCAGACGATCCGAGTGGTCGACGGGGAGGGAAAGCCGGTTGCCGGCGCCCAGGTGGAGGCGCGGGCGCCAGTACGTGGGAGCGATGTCATCAGCAGGTTGATGCCGCCGCTCTTTGCCCTGGAAACTGGCGCTGACGGCTCAGTCGCTGCGCGGCTGCCGAAAATCGAAGGCCTTTTGATGCTGGTCGATCACCCGGGCTTTGCACCGTGGACGCATGAGATGGGAGGAGAGCCGTTCCAAGGGACAATTCGTTTAAGCGCCGGAGAGAGGTGGAGTGGGAAGGTACGCTTTCCCGGCAAGGCCCTGACGAAGGGAGAAGTCTGCGCTTCCTGGAGCGAGGAATTCTCCCGCTGGAGCACGAAACGCGCGTGGCGGCGTTGCGCCCCGTTATCATCAGCCGGCGCTTTTTCACTCGCCGGCCTGCCACTCCGGACGGTTGAGATCGAGGTCGCGGCCGAGGGTTTTCTGCCATTGCGCAGCAACTTCAAGCCCGGTGCGCCGATAGAGCTTGGTCTAGAGGCGGGGGTCCTCCTGCGCGGCAAGACCGTGGGGCCGGCGGGGCAGCCCGTAGCTGGCGCAAAGATCCGTTGCCAGGCCGCCGGGTGCAAGGCTGAGAGTGGCTCCCAGGGCAATTTCTCGCTCGCTGTCCGCGGGCTTCCGGTTTCGCTGCGAGTGGAAGCGGCCGGGTTCCGCTCGGAGTCGCTGGCAGTGGCAAAGCCGCCTAAGCCTCCAGGGCTGTTGGTGCGTCTGCGGCCCGCGGAACAGCTCGTCGGCCGGGTCGTCGGCGACGATGGACGGCCAATCCGAATAGCCGAGTTGCGGATTGCAAAGCTTTTGGACCAAGGCGGCACGGAGTGGAACAGCCAAACTCTGCGCAGCCCCACTGGCGACTTTCAGATCGACTTACCGGAGCCCGGCAACTACAGGCTGGCGGTACGCTCCGCGGGTTACCGCGAGGAGCGCCTGGGAGACGTGGCAGTCGCTCCCGGGCAGGCCTATTCGCTCGGAGTGATCGCTCTCCACAGCGGCTCGAAGGTGCTGGGGTCCCTCGTCGATCGGCGCGACGGTCGGCCCCTCGCTGGCGTCGAGGTCGCAGTGCTGCCTCAAGGGACGCAGATGCTGGAAGACCTTCTCAACCGTGTCCTGGCACAGACAGTGAGCGCAGAGGACGGCAGCTTCATGCTCTCCGGCCTCACCTCGGGCCGCTATGAGATGCGTGCCCGTCGTGAGGGATTCGCTCCCGGTCTTGCGCGGTTCACTCTCGACAGCGACCGGACGGAAGACCTCGGCACGGTCGCCCTGGACTCGGGTGCAATGTTGCGTGGGCGGCTTGTGGATCGGGGAGGCAAGCCCCGCCCCGGTTTGATCGTCCGCGTATTCGATCCGGAGCAGAGCTCGCTCGCTCCCCTCGCCGAACAGACGACGGGAGAGGACGGCGTTTTTCGCGGCCCGGCACTCGCGGCCGGCCGCTATCGGGTCCAGGTGCTGGGCTCCCGCCTCTTCCTGAGCGAGGAGATCGAGGTCCCTTCCGGTGGTGGCGAGGTCGTGTTCGACCGGACGGTGGGAGGCGTCAAGCTCCATGGCGTCATCACCCGCAGAGGAGATCCGGTGTCGG
>DATIOS010000314.1:0-4082 GCA_035472915.1 Thermoanaerobaculia bacterium | reverse complement strand
GAAGGGCGTCTCTCTTGCCCGCTTCGCCAACGCCTGGGCGTTGCGCAATCCGGCCGTGACCTCGGTCATCATCGGTCCGCGGACCCTGGCACAGCTCGACGACAGCCTGGGCGCTCTCGACGTTCACCTCACGAACGAGGAAGCGGCGCGCATCGACGAGTTGGTGCCACCTGGCACGTCCGCCCTGTAAGCCGGCCCGGGGCGGAGATATACTCGGGTTTCCTGGATCTTTTTGAGAGGACTCGCAAGCGCCGGAAGGCGAGAACGATACCGACAATGAATGCCGCCATCACCGCCTTCCCTCCCATCCGCACCGCGAAGCGGATCGACGACGTCACCTACGCCGTGCGCGACGTCGTCGCTCTCGCCCGCCAGGCCGAAGCCGCCGGCCGCAAGATCATCAGTCTGAACATCGGCGATCCCTGCCAGTTCGATTTCCACACACCCGAGGTGGTCGTCGAGGCCATCGTCAAGGCGCTCCGGGACAACAAGACGTCCTACTCCGCCTCCGAGGGAATCCCCGAGGCGCGGGAAGCCATTCGCCGCGACGCCGAGGAGCGCAAGGGGATCCGCGCCGTGCGCGAGGTGCTCATCGGCCATGGCGCCTCCGAGCCCATCGAGCTGCTGCTCACCGCCCTGCTGGAGCCCGGCGAAGGCGTGCTGGTGCCGAGCCCCGGCTATCCGCTCTACTCCGCCGTCCTGGCCAAGGTCGGCGGCCGCGCCGTCCCCTACGAGCTCGACGAGTCGAATGGCTGGCAGCCCAATCTCGATCACATCGAACGGCAGGTGGACGCCAGCACCCGCGCCATCGTCATCATCAATCCCAACAACCCCACGGGATCGGTGGCCAACCGGGAGACGCTGGAGGCGGTGCTGGAAGTTGCGGCGCGGCATCAGCTCGTGGTGCTTTCCGACGAGATCTACGACCGCATGCTGATCGATGAGGCCACCGGCTTCGTGTCCACCGCCTCGCTGCGGGACGACGTGCCGGTCGCCACTTTCGCGGGTCTCTCCAAGGTCTGGCTCGGCCCCGGCCTGCGCATGGGCTGGACGATTCTCTCGGGACCCCTGGACGCGCTCGATCCCCTGATCGACGCCATGGGCCGGCTGGTGCGGGCGAGGCTCTGCGCCAGCCACCCCGTGCAGTGGGCCATCAAGCCGGCGCTCGAAGGGGCGAACCCGCACATCGCGCAGGTGAACGCCATCCTCCGCCGCCGCCGCGACCTCACTGTGGATCGGCTGAACGCCATTCCGGGCTGGAGCTGCGTGCCGCCCCGGGGCGCGTTCTACGCTTTCCCTCGTTTCTCCCTGGGGACGCTCGAGGACGTCGAGCTGGTGCGGGACATGATCCTCGATCACGGCGTCGTCATGGTTCACGGCTCGGGCTTCGGCCAACCGGATATGAACCATGTGCGCATCGTCTTCCTGCCACAAGACGAGGTGCTGGAAGAGGCGTACGCCAAGCTTGCCGAATACTCGCGCAGCCGGATCTAGCGCGAGCGATACCCAAGGAGAACCTGGATGGGCGATTTGAAGGGCAGGACCTTGTTCATCACGGGCGCGTCCCGAGGCATTGGCAAGGCCATCGCACTGCGCGCCGCGGCCGACGGCGCCAACGTGGCCGTTGCCGCCAAGACCACCGAGCCCAATCCCAAGCTGCCGGGCACCATCTACTCGGCGGCGGCGGAGATCGAAAAGGCGGGCGGCCAAGCTTTGCCGCTCGCGGTGGACATCCGGGACGAGGAGCAGGTCCATCGCGCCGTGGCGAAGACGGTCGAGACCTTCGGCGGCATCGACATCCTGATCAACAACGCCAGCGCCATCAATCTTACCGGGACGCTGGAGACGCCGATGAAGCGTTTCGACCTGATGTGGGGAGTCAACGCCCGCGGCACGTTCCTGTGCTCACAGGCTTGCATTCCGCACCTCAAGAAGTCGCCCAACCCGCACATCCTCACCCTCTCGCCGCCGCTCAACCTGGACCCGCGCTGGTTCAAGATGCACACCGCCTACACGATGTCAAAGTACGGCATGAGCTTCTGCGTGCTGGGCATGGCCGAGGAATTCAAGGACGACGGCATCGCCATCAACGCCCTCTGGCCGCGCACCGTCATCGCCACCGCGGCCCTGGCCATGCTGGGTGGCCTCACGCCACCCGAAAAGTGCCGCAAGCCCGAAATCGTGGCCGACGCCGCCCACGTGCTCCTCACCCGCGACAGCCGCTGCTGCACGGGCAACTTCTATATCGACGAGGACGTGCTTCGGGAAGCCGGCGTCACCGACTTCGAGCCCTACGCGGTCCAGACGAGGCAGCCGTTGCACACGGACTTGTTCTTGGGAGAACCGCCGGCGGAGTTGCTGGGAATGAAGAGAAGAGCATAGTCCGGTGGACAACGGCATCAACGACACGAGAGCAGCAGAGCCCGATCCCAGGCCGGTTCGCTGGAGACCACCGCCGCCAGCAGCACCAGACCGGTCCCGGCCGCGCCGGCAAGAAAGCCTCGAGGCGCCTTCCAGATGAAGCCGTCGGCCCGCTCGGGATCCGGGGCCTGGAGCCGGAAGCCTCCCACCCCCACTCCCGGCTGACGGATGTCGAGAGTCCTCCGCAACCAGGACCGTGCGGCCTCTCCCAGCTCGCGGTCGCCGCTGGCTTGGTGGAGTCGGTTGAAGATGTGGGCCAGACCGGCGGCTCCGTGGCAGACCCCGGCATTGGCGACGAGGCTGGTGGCGAGGGGACGCCGGGCTGCGGCACGAGCGATCCGCAAGGCTTGAGCCTCCCAAGATGACTCGCCGGCTGCCCTTCCGGCGAGGTGAAGTGCGGCAGCCACGCCGGGATCGCCGTAACACCAGGCAAGCCGGGCAGGGGAGATCGACGTGCCGGCCCCCACCCAGGACGGGAAGCGGGACTCGGACTCCGGTGGCAACTCCTGTGCCAATAGCCACGGCACGGCGCCGGCGAGAAGCTCGCGGCAGCAACCGCCGGCGACGCCCGCCTGGAGGGCGGCGCCCAACATCGCCACCACCCCCGGCACGCCGTGAGCCATCCCGGCGTTGAAGTGCCCTGCGGGACATTCCTCGCGAAGGTAGGGCGGCAGCCACTCCGGCGGCGTCCACCAGGTGATGCCCGCGCCCGCCTCACGGGCGGTCAGCGCGAGGTGGTGGACGACCTGCTCCAGGATCTCGCGAGCCTCTGGCCGAGGCAGACGCTCCAAGGCGTAAAGTCCGAGTCCCACAAGACCCATCACCAAGTCGTAGGTGGCGGCCCAGGAGGGAACGTGCAGGAGGCGGAGGAGGACTTCGTCGATCTCCGAATTGGGGTCCTCTCCGGCCTCGTTGCCGCGTCCGACCAGGTGCTGGGTAACCCAGCCGACGCCGGCAAAGCCCTGCATCAGCCCGAAGCTCATCGCTTCGGTTTCGATCACCCCGGCGGTTTCGTCCAACAGGCGCGCAACGGCACCCGGAAAGTGCTGCGGCAGGGCCTCTTCGAGGTAGTGAAAAAAGAGTGCCAATCCGGCGGTGCCCAACCCCAGCGAGGCCCGGTCACGGAACTCACCGTCCGCGTTGAGATGCAGCAGATCCTCTGCAATGGCAGTGATCGCTTCCAAGGCTGGAGCCGCCTCTTCGGGCGAGGCCAAAAGTGGGCTCCAAACTGGCAGCCGGGCCGGTGTCTTCGGCGGCCCTCCGGCGACGGGACTTATCATAATATCGTGGTGAAAAGGTCCCGGCACCGCAAGAGCGGTGTCCGGGACCCGGCGCTTAGCAGGTAGGGTGTCCGTTGAAGCACCACGTTATTTGTAGAGTGGGAATCGGTCCGCCGGACTGGCAGGGTTGATCGTAGGGCCAGTCGTTGGTCGGTGAGGTGTTGTCGCACTGGTAGTCTATCTCACCACCAGCCAGTGCCCGCAAGTGCTCTTGGTCGAGTTGGCGCAAGGTTTCGCGGCTGAGCTTGAGCTTCTTCATAAACATCTCCTTTCCAGGATGACATTGCGCCGGTGGACCGCCTGGATCAGTTGCCGGCAGGTGACCAAATCCCTTGTCACCTGATTCGAGGGTACTGCCTTGTACGCCGGCAAGACAAGTGC
>DATIOS010000313.1:0-2303 GCA_035472915.1 Thermoanaerobaculia bacterium | reverse complement strand
AGTCGCAGAACGGGTGGAGGCCGCGAATCAGGGTCTCGTAGTCCTGGATGGCGAGGTCCGGAGGCGTCGCCTTGTTCTTGCCCACGTTGACGCCCAGGGGGAGGGCGGCGGGATAGACTTGACTCAGGCGCGCCTGCATCGCCGCCATGCCGCCATTGTTGAAGCCGAGGGCGTTCTGAAGGCTGGCCTCGGCGGAGTGGCGGAACAGGCGTGGCTTCGGGTTACCCGGCTGGGGGAGGGGAGTGACGGTGCCCACCTCGGCGAAGCCGAAGCCGAGGGCATTCATGGCCCGCACCACGGCGGCGTCCTTGTCGAAGCCGGCGGCGAGGCCCACGGGGTTGGGAAACTCGCGGCCGAAGAGGGTCTGCCGCAGAGGCGCGGCGTCCACTAGATTGCGCCGGGCCAGGACGGCGGCCAGCCCTGGGAACCCCTGGGCCAGCCGCAGGGCGCCCATGCCGGCGCCGTGGGCGGTCTCGGGGTCGAGACGGAAGAGCAGGGGGCGTAGAACGGAGTAGATTTGCACGGTCGGGCGATCATAGACGACTGTGTTATAGTGTGCCTCGCCAAACCGCTGGCATCACGTAACTTGCTGGCGTAGGGAGGCATTCTGACGCCGGACGGGGAGACCATGCCTTCAACCACCACACCGGTTGAGATTTTCGGCGAGGTGTACCACGTCCGGGGAGACGACGAGAATGGGTACCTCCAGACTCTGGCCGACCTCGTGGACCGCAAGATGCGGGAGGTGGCATTGCACGTGAAGACGGGCGATACGGCTCGCATCGCGATCCTGGTGGCACTCAATCTGGCGGACGAGCTGTTCCAGAATCAGAGCCGGCAAGAAGGGGAACGGGTCGAGATCAGGGAGAAGGTGACGGCGCTCACAGAGGAATTAACGCAGGCCCTCGAAGGTTGAGAGCCTCTAAGGTGACGGCGTCAACTCAAGATATGATGGAACAAGGGTTAGCATCCCCTGCGTGGTTCGTGGGTACTACGGTTGTAGGACCAACATTCATACCAAGGGAGTCTTTTACCCGTGTGGCCCGTGCCAGCCTCGCTCGTACGAGGACGCTGAAGGCTCACGGAGCGGACACCCACCTGGCGCGTCAGGTTCTAAACGCACGGCACTCACGGCTGCGCGGGGGATGCCCTTTACTTCTCGCTTCGAGAGGACCTTCCTGATCCAACCCGGTCCCCGTCCTGTTCGGACAAGGGGTAACCGGTGACTACCGAAATGATCCTCCTGGCCGCGTCGATCTTTTTCGCCGCGGTCGCGGTTCTTGTCTTGGTCTTCGGATGGCGCTCCATCCGCCAGGATGGGCAGCGCATTCGCGAGCAGGCGAAGCTCGAAGCCGCCAAGGTTGTTGAAGACGCTCAGCGGCAGGGCGAGGCCCAGATGCGCGAAGCCGAGGTGGCGGCGCGCGAAAAGCTCCTCCAGGCCCGCAGCGAATTCGAAAAAATCTCGCGCAAGCAACGGGCGGAGCTCGAAGCTCAGGAGCGCCGCCTCACCCAGAAGCAGGACGGCATCGACAAGAAGGGCGACGAGCTCGCCCGCCGCGACAAGGAGCTGAACCAGCTCGACCGCTCGCTGACCAGTCGCGAGAAGCAGGCAGAAAAGCAGGAAGCCGAGCTGGAGCGGATGTTCGAGGAGGAGCGGGGCAAGCTCGAGCAGATCGCCGGCCTCACCGCTCAGCAGGCGCGGGAAGAGCTGGTGCGGATGATGGAGGACGACGCCAAGATCGAGGCCGCCCACATCGTCAAGCGCATCGAGGACGAGGCCCGCGAGCAGGCCGGCCGCCAGGCCCAGCGCATCATCGGCATGGCCATCCAACGCTCGGCCTCGGACTACGTCTCCGAGACCACCGTCTCCGTCGTCATGCTGCCCAACGACGAGATGAAGGGCCGGATCATCGGCCGCGAGGGGCGCAACATCCGCGCCCTGGAGATGGCGACGGGCGTCGACCTCATCGTCGACGACACGCCGGAGGCGGTGATCCTCTCCGGCTTCGATCCCTTCCGCCGCGAGGTGGCCCGCGTCGCTCTGGAGCGGCTGATCGTCGACGGCCGCATCCACCCGGCCCGCATCGAGGAGATCGTCGAGAAGGTCCGCTCCGAGCTCTGGGAGAAGATCCGGCAGGAGGGCGAGGCCACGGCGCTCGAGTTCGGGATTCCGGACCTCCACCCCGAGCTCATCAAGATGCTGGGGCGCCTGAAGTACCGGACCTCGTACGGCCAGAACGTGCTCCAGCACTCCAAGGAGGTCGGCTACCTCGCGATGAACATGGCGGCCGAGCTGGGGGCCA
>DATIOS010000312.1:0-3196 GCA_035472915.1 Thermoanaerobaculia bacterium | reverse complement strand
TCCTTCATCACAGCCTATAACCAGATCCGCCAATCCTCTCCGAGGTAAAACCACCGACTGGAGAGCCGGATGCGGGAGATCCGCACGTCCGGTTCGGAGGGAGGGGGGGCCGGGTACTCAACCGGTCCTCCCTACCCCTATCGGGTCTGCCGCCCTCCGGGCTCGCTTTGTTGGTCTGCGGAGGATGACGCAAGGACGGACCGGTCCTGAAAGGCGATTCCGGGCAGGCTCTTCCGCGGACGGTCTAGATCTCGGCGCGAATGAGTCGGATCTCGGTGGGAATGGCCCGGAGCTTGCTCCGGATGACCCGGAGCTCGGTACGGATCATCTGGAGCTCGGCGCGAACGACCTGAATCTCGGCGCGGATGACCTGGAGCTCGGTCCAGGTGACCCGGAGCGTGCTCCAGATGACTCAGAGCTTGCTCCAGATGACCTGGAGATCGGCACGGACCATCCGGATCTCGGCACGGACCATCCGGAGATCGGCACGGACCATCCGGAGATCGGCGCAGACAGTTCAGATCTCGGTGCGAACGATCTGGATCTCGGCACGGACCGTCCGGAGATCGGCACGAACGATCTGGATCTCGGCGCGGACCACCTGGATCTCGGCACGGACGATCCGGAGATCGGCGCGAGCCGTCTGGAGATCGGCGCGGATGACTCGGAGATCGGCACGGACGATCCGCGGGTTCTTCCGGCCGGGCCTTACTTGTAGCGCACTCCTCCCTTGACGATCACGTCCAGGTTTTGCAGCAGGTCGACGTGGCGCAGCACGTCGCCGCGGACGGCGATGATGTCCGCCTTCTTGCCTGGCGTCACCGTTCCCACCTCGGTCTCGACCTTCAAGGCTACGGCGGGCCAGAAGGTGGCGGCGCGGATGGCGTCCATGGCGGGGACTCCGAAGACGTTCACCCAGTCGTCGATCTCCCGCCAGGTGGAGTCGCTGTGGAAGTTCAGGGGCACGCCGCTGTCGGTGCCGACGAGGAGGATGGCGCCCGATTGGCGGAGCTGCTCGAACTTGCGCTTGAGCGTGGGATGGCGCGAGGGAACGAGACGGAAGTAGTCGAGACGGTCCGGATGGGCCAGCGACTGGCGGATGTCTTTCACCAAGTCGGGAGGCAGGCCCGCCTGCCAGCGCGGATCGTCCAGCCTTTCGGGGAAGCCGTCGCGCGTCTCCTCGAAGAGGAGGAGGGGCGAAATTGTAGGTGTCCAGAAGAGGGTGTTGGCGCGCCCTTTCATCATCTCGTAGATGTCCGCCGGATACTCGGGGGCGGTGCCGAGGCCGGTGTGCTCGAAGCAGTCCACGCCGGCCTGGAGCCCGCGGCGGATCTCCTCCACGCGGTGCGAGTGGGCGACGACGGGCAGCTTCCTTTTGTGGGCCTCGTCGACGACGGCGCGGACCTCGTCCATGGTCATCTGGTCCTGATCGATCAGCTTGATGACGTCCACGCCGGCGTCGGCCAGTTTTTTCACCTTGGCCCGGGCATCGTCCACCCCCTTGATTCCCCAGCGGAACAGCTCGGTTCCCGGATAGGGCTCGTGCTGGAGGAACGGTCCGGAGACGTAGAGGGTGGGGCCGGGGATCGCTCCCTTCCGAATCCCGTCGCGAATGGCGAGGATGTCGTCGAGTGGCGCGCCGAGATCGCGGGCGCTGGTGACGCCGGCCATCAGGAGCTGCTTGGCGGCGGCGGGCATGATGGTGGAGCGGTAGAGCGGTGGGTAGGTCTTGTCCCAGTAGCTGTAGTCGCCGTGGCCCACGATCATCAGGTGGACGTGCATGTCCCACAGGCCCGGCAGGACGCTCATGCCCGCCGTGGAAATGACCTCCGTCCCTTCCGGAATCTGCAGCTCGCCAACCTTGCCCACGGCCTTGATGCGGTCGCCATCGATCAATACGACGCTGTTGTCGAGGGGAGCGCCGCCATAGCCGTCGATGAGCCGGCCGCCCACCAGGGCCTTGAGAGGAGAAGCGTTGGCGACCGGCGTCCCGAGGGTAAGAGTCAAGAGCAGGATTGAAAATGAAATTCTCAAGAGAAGGCCTCCTTCTCTGCCGCGACCAGAAAAGTTGATTCTTCGCCGCCGGAGGCACCAAGTGGCCTCCGGATTCAGCGAGACTGACGGCCGGTACAAAGTCGGGGCAGGATACTAACTGCTTGGGGCGGGGGTCAATGCGCGGCTGCGAACCGCGCCTCTCCCCACAGGGCATGACCGCTCACCGCGTCGTGGACGGTGAAGATCACGCGCTGCTTGGGATCGCGCAGCCGGATGACGGTCTGGAAGCGAGCATAGGTGCCGGCCTGCGGCAACGCCTCGATCTTGACCTGGAGGTGAGGTCCCGAAAGGTTGGCCCGGCGGCCGTCGTCTTCTTCGGTGGAGAGGGCGACTGGGACTTCCGCCAGGTAGCCCTTGCCGCTCGGCGTCAGAGCGAGCGCCTCGACGGGAACGCCGAGCGTCACGGGCACTTCGAAGGCGCCGCTCCGCCGCTCGGGCTTGCCGAGCTCGACGATCAGGCGCCGGTCGTCGTCCGCACCGCCGAAAAGGAGCACGCTCTCGGCCTTGATGGCCGCTTCGGTCTGGTGAGACAGATCGGAGAAGCCGCTCCGCGAACGCACGGTGAGGCCCGCCCGCCGGGCCTCCACGGTCACGCGGTGACCGCGGTCGTCCGCTTTCCAGGCCGGCGTGAAACCGAGCCAGTAGTAGGTGCCCGAGTCGGCCACGGCCTCGCGGAAGACGGCATTGTCCGCCGGGATCAGGAGTCGGCCGCCGGTGGCCCGCGCCAGGGTGTCGAGTGCGGATGCCTCGTAGGCGTCCGACTGCGAGGCGTCGACCGGATACACCGTGAACCCGAGCTGGTTGGCGGCCTGCACGACTGGCCCATAGAGCCGCGGCGCGACGGAAAGCGACCAGGCGCCCGAGAGGAGCAGCATGACTTTGCGGCCGTTCGGCGTTTCCAAGCCGCGCATCGCCGCGGTGGCCGCGTCCGTGGTCTTGCCGAGCTGGGTCCGGGCTTCGCCGCTGATCCGCTTGGACGTGGCCTTGAAAATCTCTTCGATTTCGCTGACCTTGGGGCCTCCCACTCGGGTGTTGGAGTCGCCGGTCTCGATGCTGTCGGCGTTGTCCATGATCCAATCGACGTCGACCTGCAGCTTGCGCTGGTGGGCCAACATCTCGGCGCCGAGGGCCGGCCGCTGCC
>DATIOS010000311.1:0-4454 GCA_035472915.1 Thermoanaerobaculia bacterium | reverse complement strand
CAAACCGAGACGTCGATCCGGTGCTTTCCGGCTTCCCGCTGCCGGAGGGAGCGCGCCGGGAGATGCCGGACATCGCGCCGCTCCATTGGCGCCGGATTCCCCTGCACCCTGCCCGCTACGCCGTGCTCTTCCGGGACCGGGTTACGGGCAGCGCCCTGCTGATCGGCCACATGCCCCCTCGCCTGGGCGTCCCGGAGCACCTCCACCTCGGCCCTGAGGACATTCTCGTCCTGGCCGGCGGCTACGAGGACCACGTCGGCAGCTTCGAGGCGGGCGCCTGGGCCTCCTACGCTCCCGGCACCCGCCACCGGCCCTTCACCGAGCCCGGCGAGGAGTGCTGGACACTGACGCGGATGGAGAAGCCCAACCTCTTCACGGGCTGGCGAGGATGGCTGCAACGCCTGGGGAGGTGAACACCCAACGCTACCGGGTTAGACTGCGGCCATGGACCTCGACGATCCTGGCAAAGGCCCCGAGCGGCACCCGGCGAAACAGGCCCCCGAGATCTCACCGCTCCTGCTCTCGACGTTCGAGCGCTACGCCGGACGCTCTCTCGCCCGGCAGTTCTATGCTCTCCGCCTGTCCCAGGCCCAGCGCCCCGATCCGATGGCAATCCGGGGCAAGCCGCTCATCGTCTACTTCAACCATCCATCCTGGTGGGATCCGCTGATCTGCCTGCGCCTCGCGGAGCAGTTCTTCCCCGACCGCAAGAACTACGCCCCCCTGGACGTGGCGGTCCTGGGCAAGGACCGCTTCTTCGAGCGCCTGGGATTCTTCGGTGTCGAGCTCGACACCGCCCGCGGCGCCCGCCGCTTCCTCACTCTCTCGCAGCAGGCGCTGTCGCGGCCGGACTCGGCGCTCTGGATCGCCGCCGAGGGGCGGCTCGCGGACCCGCGGGTGCGGCCGGTGCGGCTGCGCTCCGGAATCGGGCATCTCGCCGTCCGCGTGCGCCAGGCCGTGCTCCTGCCGCTGGCGCTGGAGTATCCGTTCTGGGAGGAGCGGAGGCCCGAGGCCCTGGCCCGCTTCGGCGAGGAGATTCCCGCCGGCGAAGCCGGCCTCAAGGCCACGGACTGGACGGCGGTGCTGGAGACCCGCCTGCAAGCGGCCCTGGACGCCCTCGCCGCCGAGTCGATCGCCCGCGATCCGTCCCGTTTCGATCTCCTGCGGGGCGGCGCGCCGGCCGGAACCGGCATGTCGGACGCCTGGCGCCGGCTCAAAGCCCGCTTCCGCGGCGAGCGCTCCCTGCAGGAGCCAGCCGGCGGCGAGCTGCCCGAGGTTCCGCGCAGGCGGATCTGAGCCAGAAAAACCGACCTAGGCCGGCCGCGGCACGACCTCGGACCCCACCGGCCAATCCCCGCTGAGGAAGGCGTCGGCCGCCGGGAAGAACTCCTGGGGACGTTCAAGATAGGGGTGATGGCCGGCGCCCTCGATCCGCAGAAAACGGCCCTCCGCGGCGTGGGCCGCCCACTCCCGCGACGCCTCCTCCGGCACCAGGTCGTCCGAACCCTGCATCACCAGCAAGGGGCGGCGAAAACGCTCCAGGCGCTCGCGGAAGTCCCACTGCTTGATCTTCGGGATGATGTGCCGGAAGTAGAGGCTCATGGCGTTCTGCGGCCACTCGTTGGGAAAAGAGCAGATGTCGTCGAGAGGGAAGCGGGCCGCCGCGGCCAGCTCGCCCAGTTGGGCGGGCAGCAGGAAGTAGGTGAACCAGGCGCGGCAGAAGGCCACCGGATCGTCGTGGTCGACGCCCTCGCGGCGCATTTCCTCGAGCCGCGGGATACCCGGCGGATAGGTCA
Source organism: Thermoanaerobaculia bacterium (assembly GCA_035472915.1). GTDB lineage: Bacteria > Acidobacteriota > Thermoanaerobaculia > Multivoradales > UBA5704 > DATARR01. Next base: position 2,658 of record DATIOS010000311.1, on the reverse strand, counting down.
GCTCCTCCCAGGTGGGCGTCTCCTGCAACCACTCTCCGGGCCGCCGCGCCGTGATGGGGCAGACGAGAAGCATGCGCTCCACGCGCTCCGGGTTGTCCAGGGCGTAGAGCGCGGTGATCGCCGCATGGTACGAGGTGCCGAGAAGGGCCATGCGCTCCAAGCCGAAGTAGCGGCGCACGGCTTCCAGGTCGGCGACGTCCTCCTCCAGGCTCAAATGGCGGCCGTCGGTGACGGCGCTCGACCGGCCGCGGCTGCGGGGATCGTAGAGGATGAGCCGGCGCCGGCCGCCCTCGGCGGCCAGCGGCGGCAGGAGATCCGCCAGCCAGTTGGCGTTCGGCACCACCACCGCCTCCGGCCCGTCCCCCAGGACGTGGTAGTAGAGGTGGAGCCCCGGCCGGACGAATACGAACCCTTCGCTGCTCCGCACGCGCGGATCGTACCGGAAGGACCGGGCAAAGCACTACCGCCGCACCGCGGCAGCCGGGTCTTCCCCTACCGTGATCTCGAGCAGGCGGAAGGGAGGTCGATCCGGATAAGCGCCGCGCAGCAGCGAGAGACTGACGTTGAACACCGGCACGCCCTGGGCCGTCCTGCCCTCCGGCCGGCCGCGGTGAGCATGGCCGTGGAAGACGGCCTGTACGGGATAGCGGGTCAGCGGCTCCTCCAGCCGGCTGGAGCCGAGGAAGGGGAAGATCTCGACCGGCTCCCCTTCCACCGTCTCCTGGATGGGCGAGTAGTGGAGCACGGCGATGCGCGGCTTGCCCCGCAGCCGGGCGAGGGCGGATTCGAGCTTCAGGGCCTCATCCACCGCCTCGCGGACAAACTGCTTGATGATCGTCTCGCCCCAGGGACCCAGGGCATGCTTGCCGAAGCCGCCCGCGAAACCCTTGACGCCCGCGAAACCCACCCCCTTCACCTCCGTCGCCTCGCCGTCCAGCACCCGGATGCCGCTGTCGCAGAGAAGGCGTTTGACCTCGTCCTGCTTGCCGCTCTCGAAGTCGTGATTGCCGAGCACCGCGATCACCGGCACCTTGACCGCGGCATGAATCTCCTTCGCCAGCTCGACCGCCTCCTCGGGCAGCCCGTGATCCGTCAGGTCGCCGCAGAGCAGCACCGCGTCGCTCTCTCGTCCCGCCTGCGTCAACACCTCGCGCAGGCTGGACTCGGGCGACCGCGCATAGTGAAGATCGGCCAGAGCTGCGATGCGTACGGTCTCGTTCACCATCTCAGATGCGTAGGTTCAAGAGACGTGCCAGAGGTCCCCTGGTATGCCTCTTGCTTTTTCTCGTCCGCTTCATAGGGAGGAATGATGGCGACGACTTCCAAAACCGAGACTCTGCCCGCCGGGCTGGCTGCCGAGACGGCAGCCTTCTATCGCGAGGCCATGGCGACTCTCGAAGCGGCAGGCGTGCCCTTCCTGGTGGGCGGCGCCTACGCCTACGCCCGTTACACGGGGATCGTTCGCCATACCAAGGACTTCGACGTCTTCCTGCGGCCTCGCGACTTCGACCGCGCACTCGACGCCCTGGCCCGCAAAGGGTGGAAGACCGAGCGCACCTCTCCGCATTGGCTGGGCAAGGCCTTCCAGGGCGACGACTTCGTGGATCTCATCTTCAGCTCCGGCAACGGCGTCGCGCAGGTCGACGATCTGTGGTTCGAGCAAGCGGTGGAGGAGACGATCCTCGACCGCCCCGCCTGGCTCGTTCCGGCCGAGGAGATGATCTGGTCGAAGGCCTTCATCATGGAACGCGAGCGCTTCGACGGCGCCGACATCGCCCACCTGCTCCACTCCCGCGCCGGCGACCTCGATTGGGACCGTTTGCTCTGCCGCTTCGAGCCTCACGGCGGCTGGCGGGTGCTCCTCGCCCACCTCGTCCTCTTCGGCTACATCTACCCGGGAACGGCCCAGCTCATCCCCGGCCGCCTCCTGACGGCCCTCGCCGGCCGGCTGACCGGCGACGGCGGGGAAAACGCTGAGAGCCATGCGGACGAGAGATTCTGCCGTGGACCGATCCTCTCCCGCTCCCAGTACCTGGTGGACGTCGTGCAATGGGGCTACGAAGACGCTCGCCTGCGCCCCCAGGGCGGGATGAGCTCCAAGGAGATCGCCCACTGGACGACCGCCGCCGAAAAAGACGGCGATACCAGCCAACTGGCGGCGATCGAAGGCGAGTAGCCGCCTCTACCCGGGATCTAGCTCGGCTCCCACCAGGACGGCGCCATCTCGAAGCTCTCGAAACGGAATCCCGGCGCCACGGTGCAGCCGACGAGGGTCCACTCGCCGAGGGAGCGCGCCGTCTGCCAGACACCCACCGGCACGGCGCCTTGCGGCCGCTGGCCGGCTGCCAGGTCCGATCCCAGAACCATGATGGTGCGCTTCGGACCGTCCGCGAGGGTCAGCTCCAGGGGCGCGCCGGCATAAAAATGCCAGACCTCGTCGGCATCCACCACCCGGTGCCAGGCCGAGACCCTGCCTGCCTGCAATAGATAGTAGATGGCGGTCGAGGCAAAGCGTTCCTCCTCGACGCCCTCGATCGCGAGACCGCGGAAGGTCTGGCGGTAGAACCCCCCCTCGGGGTGGGGAGCGAGGCGGAGGAGCTCGATGACCTCCTCGGCCGTCACTGGGAAATCCGGTAGCGGAGGGTGATGCTCGCCTCG
>DATIOS010000310.1:0-7173 GCA_035472915.1 Thermoanaerobaculia bacterium | reverse complement strand
GAGGGTACCGGTGAGCTGGACGCCGTCCGGGCGGGCATAGCGCACCAATTCCTTGTGAATGCCCAGAAGCTGCGGTGTGGGGTGGGGGAAGCGGGTGAGCTGGCGAAGCTTGCCGGTCTTCAGATCGCGGACGAACCAGTTGGGCGGCTCCTCGACCGCCTCGCGGCGCACCAGCAGATTGCGTCCCTCGGCGTCCAGAAGCTCCGCCGGGTCCTCGAAATGGGGCGCCTCCGAGCGGAACAGGCGCCGCGTTTTCTTCGTCCCCAGATCCAGCGCGTCGAGGAACGGGCGGTCGCCCTCCGCCGAGGCGCCGAGGCCGCTGAGGAAAATCGTCTTGCCGCCGTCCGCGGTCTGCATGATCTCCCGGCCCCAGGCGTTGGCATGGGTCAAAGGATCGCCAGGATCGGCGTAAAGGTCCTCGAACGAGCGGTCGAAGAGGAGCTCGGGAGGGCTCTTCTCCCCGGCCTTGGGGTGGAGAATCCAGGTGCGGATCCGCCGGGTCTTCCACCAGGATTCGGAGACCAGGGCGAGGTTGTCGTTCCCCCACTGGAGGCCCGCGAAACGGAACGCCAGGGTCGCCAGAGGCGAAGGATCGCCCTGGAACGGCGCGGCGAGCGTCACCACCCGGTCGCGCTGCGCGGCCTCGCGGCCGGCGTCGCCGCCGTCGAGCGCCTCCACCCAGGAGAGGGTCGCCGGAGAGTCCGCTCGCCAACCGATACCCCGCGGGCCGGCGCCGACGCTGCCGAAGGTGATGGGAATCTCCTCCTGGAGGGGGAGGTCGGCGACCGTGCGGACGACGTTGCCCGTCAAATCCCACACCTCGCTGCGGCGGGGGAAACGCTCATAGGGCACCAGGTAGGAGAAGGGCCGGTGGACGCTCGCCACCAATAGGAAGCGGCCGTCGGGCGACGGCGACAAGCCGGTGACCAGGCCCGGCTTGCCCAGCGGCGTGACCGTGCCGTCCGGAGCGATCCGCGCCACCTGGGAGGTGAGGTAGTAGTCGAACAGGGCCTCGTCGTAGGCGCTCTTGAGGAGGTCCTGATAGGTACGGGCAGGGGCCGTCTTGCCGCGGTTCTCCTGCAGGATGGGACCGGCGGGAACGGAGGGCGCCGCCGGCTCGGGACCTTGGCCGGTCACCACCAGGGTGGCGACCAGCGAGCCGTCGAGCAGCCACTGCGGCGAGGTGCCGGCCGCCAGGTTGAGTTGTGCCGTGCCCAGCCGCCGCGCCTGGCCGTTGGCCACCTCGGCGACCCAGAGCTCGATGCCGTCGGTCCCGGTGTGGGTGAAGGCGAAGCGGGCGCCGTCCGGCGCGAAATGCAGGTTCTCGATGCGCGCCCCGGCTGGCAGGCCGGTGATCGGGCGCTCCGCAAGGTCGGAGATGCGCACCAGCTTCAGGCCCGTGGCAAAGCCCGAGCGGCTCGGTCCGTGGCTGCGCGGCCGGATGCGCAGGCCGCCCAGGCGCAGCTCCCGTTCGGCGAGCTCGGAGATCGGCGGCAGGCTCGGCTGCTCGACCAGCAACATCCACTCCCGTTTTGGATCGAGGCGCATTCCCGGCGTCGGCGGTGCGTTCACGAGATCCACCAAGGCCTGCGGCGGCGTCCTGTAGACGCTGGCGGTGCTGTCCGCGGATACCGCCGGCGCCTGGGCACGGACGGCGAGAGTTGGGGACAGGGCGACTAGCAGCAACAACCCGAGCAAGCCTTGCCAGGCTTTTGCGGGACGGAAAGAAAGCATCTCCAGATCCTCCTCGTTGGTTCTTCGGTGACGGACCCAATCCTACCCGATGTCGCGCAGGCGGCCCAGGATCGCCCGGATTTTCTTCCTTGGAGTATGCTTTTCACGGCAACCGGATCGCCGGTTTCCAGCGTTTTCTCGAAGGTGCCTTTGGCTATTAGAGACCCAGAGATCGCCGGTCGCGAGCCTGCCCTCAAGGCGCAGGAGACCGAATCGCGCCTCCAGGTGGCGCTCGCCGCGGCCGGTCTGGGGACGTGGCACTGGGACATTCGCTCCGACCTCGGCACGCGGGACGCCGCCTTCAACCGTCTCCTCGGCCTCGATCCTCGCCCCACCGTCGGGCCGTTGCGAGACTTCCTGGATCACGTTCATCCGGAAGATCTGGGGACCGTGATGGAGGCCCTGGATCGCGCCGTCCGCACCCGCCAGCCTTATGCGGCGGAGCATCGCGTGGTGTGGCCGGACGGCTCCGTGCACTGGCTGCGCGATCGCGGCCGGATTCTCAACGGTCCCGACGGCCAGCCCGCCGCTTTCGCCGGCGCGGCGATGGACGTCACCGAGCTGCGTCATTCCGAAGAGGCCCGCGCCCGGCTCGGCGCGGTCTTCGAGTCCTCCGAGGACGCCATCTGCACCAAATCCCTGGAGGGCAGGGTCACGGCGTGGAACGCCGCCGCGGAGAGGATGTTCGGCTATACCGCGGCCGAGCTGGTAGGCCAAGTCTTCTCCGTGCCTCGCCCGCCGGATTGTCCGGACGATGTCACCCCTGCCGTGAAGGCGGTGCTGCGCGGCGAGCGGATACGCCCCTTTGAAACCCAGCGCCTCCACAAGGATGGACGGCGGATTCACGTCTCGGTGTCGATTTCCGCCATCCGCGACCCCGGCGGACGAATCTTCGGCGTCGCCTTCATCTCCCGCGACATCACGGAGCGGCGGCGGGCCGAGGAGGCGCTACGCGTCAGCGAAGAGCGTTTCCGGCTCGCCAGCGAGGCCATCAGCGGGCTTATCTACGACTGGGATCCGGTCAGCGGGCGAGTGCAGCGTTCGCAGGGGCTTTTCACTCTGCTCGGCTATTGGCCGGAGGAGGTGAAGGGCGAGGTCGACTGGTGGCGCCGGCAGGTTCATGCCGACGACGTCGAACGCGTCAACCAGACGATTCTCGCCGCCCTCGCGGGCGACGGCTCCTTTTTCAGCATCGAGTTCCGCCTGCGCCGCCGCGATGGGAGCTGGATCCACGTCTGGGACAAGGGGCTGATCGTCCGCGATCGGGAAGGCAAGGCCACGCGGGTGGTGGGCAGCACCGTCGATGTAACTGAGCGCCGGCGATCGCAGGAGGCCCTGGAGCGCGCTCATCGCGAGCTCCAGGAGGCGGTGGAGACGAAGGACCGCTTCCTGGCCACCCTCAGCCACGAGTTGCGCACGCCGCTGACGCCGGTGCTGGCGATCCTCTCGCGATTGACCGCCGATCCGCGCTCGGCGCCGTTCGCCGGCGACTTCGCCATGATCCAAAGGAACGTCGAGCTCGAGGCGCGCCTGATCGACGATCTCCTGGACCTGACCCGCATCGCCCGCGGCAAGCTCGAGCTGCACCGGCGGGAGATCGACGCCCGGCGGGTGATCGAGCATGCCCTCGCCACGGCCGAGCGGGACCTCGAGGACCGCGGTCTGCGCCTGGACGTGCGCCTCACCGCACAGGAGCATCGCATCTGGGCCGACGGCCCGCGACTCACCCAGGTGCTCTGGAACCTGCTTTCCAATGCCGTCAAGTTCACGCCTCCCGGAGGCACCGTCACCGTCGAATCAGCGCTCGTGTCAGGCCCCGCCGGTCTCCGGGAGCTGGTCGTCACGGTGCGCGACACGGGCATCGGCATCGAGCCCGGGGTGCTGCCGCGCATCTTCGAGGCCTTCGAGCAGACCGACCGCAGCATCAGCCGGCGGTTCGGCGGTCCCGGCTTGGGGCTGGCGGTCAGCCGGGCCATCGTGGACCTCCACGGCGGCGGGCTCACGGCGGAGAGCCAGGGGAGGGGAACCGGCGCCTGCTTCACGGTTCGCCTGCCCGTTGCCGCGGTGCAGGGCGATCTGGACGAGACCGGAGTCTGGTTTTCCCGCTCGCGGCCGGCGGCGGCCGCGCCGTTCGTGGCCTCGACGGAGCCGGAACCCTCCCTGCATATCCTGCTGGTGGAAGATCACGAAGACACGGCCGGCGCCATGACAGACCTGTTGCGGCTGATGGGCCACGAAGTGACCGTCGCGGCCTCGGTGGCGGCGGCGTTGGCCGCCGCCGGCGCCTCTCGGGACGGAGTCGGCCGCCCGCTGGATCTGGTGGTGAGCGATCTCGGCCTGCCGGACGGCTCCGGCCAGGATCTGATGCGCGAGCTGACCCAGCGCTACGGCCTGCGGGGCATCGCACTTTCCGGCTATGGCATGGAGGAGGACGTGCGCCGCAGCCACGAGGCGGGCTTCCTGCGCCACCTCACCAAGCCCGTCGATCTGCAGATGTTGAGAGCCGCCATTCAGGAGGCGGTGGGGAAGGGCTGACCGCTCACGGCACCTCGACCTTCCGCTTCTCGGGGTCGGGGTGCTGCCGGTACAGGGTCACGACGTTTCCCACCAGCCCCACCCGGGTGCCTCCCGAGCGCTGGGCGAGCTCGTTGGCGAGGTCCTTCTTGCGGCCCTGCGGATCGACGAGCTTCACTTTGATGAGCTCGTGATAGTCCAGGGCCTCTTCGATCTCCTGGAGCACGGGATCGGTGACGCCGTTGCGGCCGACGTGAACCACCGGCTTCACGTGGTGGGCGAGGCCGCGCAGGTGCTTTCTCTGGGCGCCGGTCAACGGCTCCATGCAGTCAGTCTCCTCGGCCGCAATCCTGTCACAAACCGTTCATGCCGCCGCGGCCATCACCACCGCCGTGCCGTAGCAAAGCACCTCGGTGACTCCTTGCATGATCTCCGTCGCATCGTAGCGGATGCCGATCACGGCGTTGGCGCCCAGCTGTTGGGCGTGCTGGATCATCAGCGCGAAGGCCTCGGAGCGGGTCTTCTCGCAGAGCTCGGAGAAGAGGGTGATGTTGCCGCCCACCAGCGTCTGCAACGAGCCGCCGATGGTGCCGAAAATGGAGCGCGAGCGGACGGTGATTCCCCGCACGACGCCGAGGTTGCGCTGGATGGTGTAGCCGTCAATGGTGAACGCGGTGGTGGTCAGGGCTGGGTCCATGGGCTCCTCCTCATGTCTATCCTACGTCGACATCCGCACCGGGTTTCGTTCGTCACCAGCTCCCGGTGGCATCGCTGACGGCCGGATTGAGCCGCGCCAGCTTCACCTTTCGGCGTCTGTGGTGGTGGGGAGGAGAGTGCAGGAGCTTGAGGGCGATTCCCCAGGCGGCGAGGAGACCGCCGCACAGCAGGCAGATCCCCAGCAGAGGACCGTAGCCGCCCTTTGTGCCGGGAGTGGTCGAAGCCGGCGCGTCGGCCTGCGCATCGGGGACCGCCGTGGAGGGGAGGGGATCGTCAGCCGCCGGCAGATCGGCGGTAGAGGCGGAGCTTGGCTCGGCAGCCGGCATGGCCACCGTCACCTGGACGCCCAGGAGGCGCCTGGCGCAGGCGGCTGCACCGTGGAGGATCGCGCCCGCCGGATCGCCGCGCCGGATGCGCGGCGCCATCTCCGTTCGCAGGACGGACTGGCTGTCCGACAGTTTGGCCGCGTCACGGATTCCCTCTCCCAAGGCAATCTCGGTCGTTCCGTCGTTGACGGCGACGAGAAGCAGCAGGCCGTTACCCTTCCTGGGATCGCCGATCTCCCACGAGGTCAGCAGGCGGGAGGCGAGGTCGCGGGGCGGAGCGCCGTCGGTCGAACCGATCACCACGACGGCCATCTCCGCTCCGGTTTCCGCCTGGACACGATCGCCCACCCGGTTGAGCTCGGTCACGGTCTGGAGCGGCAGCGTGCCCGTGAGGTCGGTGACCCAGCCCATGGGCCGGGGGCTCGGAATCTGTTCGAGGGTGGCCGCCCCGGTCCACGTGGAGCCAACGGAGGCCAGCAAGAAGCAGGCGGCGGAGAGACTGCGGAGCTGAATCATTTTCGAGCTTCCTTCCAGTAGGTCTCTCCTGTTAGGTGGCCGCCGCCCTGAAATCGTTTCGTCCGGAGAGACACTTACGGGCGAGGCCGGAGTGGTGAGGGGCCGGCTACGTTGTAGAATCCACCGCTGATGCCCATCGACACCCGGACGCTCCTCAAGAAGAGCATCGCCAAGGCGATTCAATCTCCAGGCAATCTGGTGGGCGGCGCCGTGTGCCTGGCGGCCTCCGCCGTGCTGTGGAATCCCCTGCCGCTGATCCTCTGGGGGCTCGCCGCCACCGGCTGGGTGAGCATGGCGGCCACCGGCGACCGCTACATCAAGCAGATCGAAGAGGAGGAGCGCCGGGGGGAGCAGGCCAAGGCGGAGAAGGACCGCGAGATCCTGCGCCAGCGGGTGGAGGTCATGCTGGCGGATCCGTCCGTCGCCCAGTGGACCCGCGCCGGCCTGCTGCCGGACTACATGGCGAGCTACCGGCGCTTGGCGGAGATCCGGGGGCGCGTCACCCAGGTGCTCGCCGACCGCACCGACCTCGACGACCTCACCAAGTCGGGCATCCTCCAGCAGCTCGGTTACATGCTCACCGCCTATCTGAGCTTCGTCCGCGAGCGCGTGGCCTATCTCCAGATCCTCGTCGCCATGCGCCCGGCCAGCGACTCCGTGTCCGACGAGCCGCCGGCGCCGGCGGTCATCGCGCCGGCTCCGCAGACGGCGCAGATGTCGCCCTCCCGGTTGAGCCAGCGGCCACAAACGGTGCGCCCGCCGGCGCTCCAGCCGCCGCCGGCCCTGCCCACGGTCGAAAAGCGGCTGGCGGAGGTGGACGCCAAGTGCCAGGCGCTCAAGACCCTGGCCGAAAAGGAGCCGGCCACGGCCCGCACCCGGCAGTGGCACATTGGAATTCTCGAGAAGCAGCGCGATCTGCTGCTCGAGTGCCAGAAGCGCGACCAGATGGTGGTGGCGCAACTGGGAGCTTTCACCGACGTCTTCGAAGTGATCCTAGGCCGGGTCAGCGCTTCGCAGTTCAGCGCGACCGAGGTCGCCAGCTACATGGGCGCCGTGGTGGAGCAGGTGGTGGAGACGGAACGCTTCGTCGACTCTCTCCGTCCCGCCATGGATCAGCTCGTGGGAGGCATGAGCCCGGCTTGAACCGTACAAGGAGAAGAAAATGAAGGTCACCCCCCTGGGGAAGGCGATCATCGTCCTGGCACTGCTGGTGGCGGCGTTTTTCAGCGTCCGCCGGTTCGCTCCCGATTTGAAGCGGCTAGCTCCGCCGCCTCGAAGAGAGCGCCTACACGCACCAGATCGCCGTCGTCGGCGCGACCGTTTGTCGTCGCCTTCGGAGCGGGCGCGTTCATCGCCGCGGTGGTGG
>DATIOS010000309.1:0-6437 GCA_035472915.1 Thermoanaerobaculia bacterium | reverse complement strand
CGTCTTCGTCTTCCCAGGGGATGTTTTCAACGCGCTTGTGAGCGCCTCGTCGTCGAGATTGAGCGTGGTCCTCATCGCTATACCACCATGCAGATGATACGCGGCTGGGATCTGCACCGCAATCTCAGTGCCGGGGTGCCCTCGGAGGGTGGCCCAGACCCCATGCGCAATGTGGATCTCGCCGAAGAGCTTCCGGAGTAGATCGAAGTGGCCGATAGCGGCAAGGTTGGTGAGGGGTGAGGTATTGCTGACGACGATCATGAGGCGCCGAGTTGGCGGAGCGTCTCAAGGTCCTGCTCCAGGTCTTCTGCGCCGAAGTGAGGAGGGATCTGGCGGAATCCAAGCAACTGCCTGAGCTCCCAGAGGGACAGTCCTGCCAACTCGTGAGCCTTGCCAACCGACAACCGACCTTGCTCATATAGGTGGACAGCAAGCTCTACGAGTACCTCGTCAAGGCTCAGTCGTGCCGAGTCAAGCACGTCCTGAGGGATTTCGAGGTAGGAGGTGGAAGTCATCAGGAGTCTCCTTGGGGACCAGTTCAGTCAGACCCAATTGAGAATCTTACCACCCAGTGCGTCGTGAGGATCTGAGCTTAGCGTAGAACGCTTGGGAGAACTTCGCCAAGCCTGGAAGGGAGGCTCGCCGCTGCGGATTGCAGCGGCGAGCTTCGCCCCGGTCCCGCCTCAGCAGAGGCCACAGGGCGTCAAGCAGATGTGGACAGGCCGCCTTCGCACACCGACGGCGGCGCTCCTCATTTCTTCGCGGGATAGCCTTGCTTCGGGGGCGTCACGTCGGACTCCACCGACTCGATCGTGAGCACCGGCTTCTTGCCGCGATCGCCCTGCTTATAGAAAGCAACCGGTTTACCTTCAGACTTATACGTCGCCGTCGGTGGCGAGCTCTCGATGTGCGCGACGAGAGTCAGCGGATCGTCGGAGACCAACGTCCCCAGGCGCTTACTCTGGATCTGCAGGAAGAAGCTCTGCCGGTGCTCTGTCGGAAACCTCTCCGAAGCGAGAGTGCCAGCGGACGTGCGTCGAGGATTCAGTGTGATCGTGAGCGGACCGACGCGGCCGGGGTTCACCGCCACCAGTCTCTTGGCGGTGAAAAGCACGGTCGTACCGTTCAAGAGATGCGAAGCCGTACCGGCGAGTTGAAGGTTCACCGGCTTGTTGGCCACCGTGGCCGTGACGCGGCTCTTGATATCGACCGCCTGCGAAGCCGCAGGCTTCACTTCCGAGGTGACTTCTTGGACGGTGAGCACCGGCTTCTTGCTGCGGTCGCCCTCCTTGTAAAACGCAACGTTGCCGCCGGTCGACTTGTACGTCGCCGTTGGCGGCGAGCTCTCAATGCGCGCGGAGAGGACGATCGGAGCATCGGAGACCAACGTGCCCAACTTCTCACTGTGGATTTGCAGGAAGAATTTCTGCCGGTGCTCGGCCGGAAACTTCTTCGAGCTCAGCGTCCCAACCGACCTCTGCTGGGGATTCAGGGTGGCGGTGACCGGACCCAGGTCGCCAGGGCTCACCGCCACCAGGAGCTTGTTGGTGAACAGCACTGACAGGCCGGATTGGGTGTGGCTGGCCACGCCTACGAGAGTGAGATTCACCGGCCCCCCACCCGCGACCGTGCCAGTCAGGTGGCTCGTGATGGCGACTCCCTGCGGGGCCGAGGGAGCAACCCTGGATGCTTCTTGCGGATGGCCCGCCACGGGGACGAGCGCTGCGAACAGAGCCATCGGAAGCAAGAGTCTCGCGCGATTCATGTGTCTCTCCTTAGTGTCGAAAGCAGTGCTCTCAACCGCGCCGGTGTTGCCTCACTTGCCGCGGTAGGAGTCTGCGACCATCGGGACGGGTATTGCTGGAGTCTCGAACCGAAGCTCCTGCAATCCCCAGGGAGCACAAGCTCAGGCGGCAATGGCCCCACCGTGCAGACGGCTTTCCAAGGTCATTGACTTGCTCGGATGGCTTCACCGCGATCGACTGCCCTGGCGACCGGGATGACACACTGACGAAGAATGATTCTCTTCCGCCTCACTTAGGATAACTAAGTTGTGGTTCTTCTGGCAAGGCATGCCCCCCTTATGCGCCTATGGCATGGGGCGCCCTGAGAGTTTCCCGAAGCAGACAAGGCCGCCGGGCCAGCGACGGAAAGTCCCTTCCCCGGGCACCGTGTGAGGAAGGCTTGGGATGAGCCCGGGCAAGGGGCTTTCCGTCGCTGGCCCGGCGGCTTGGAGCGCCGGGAATTTCAAAGTCGACAGGCTAGGCGACGAGCTCGCGGTCTTCTTCTTCTTCACTGTCTTCCGCTGGAGCTTTCTCTTCCGGCGCCGAATCGTAGGCGCGGCGGATCCTCATCTCATGGCCGTTGCGATCGAGGACGAGGGTGACGTAAAGGTGTTTGCCGTCGTTGGAGACGAGGTAGGACTCCGTCCGCTTCGGACCCTTGTCGGGCTTGACCTCGACGGTGAGGATGCCGTCCTTGTCCCAGGCTGCTTTGAGCTCCACGGGGCCGCCGGGTGCTTTCTCGTCGCGGACCTTGTGGTTGTCGGTCTTCAGCACGCGGGTGTTGCCGTCCTTGTCGGCGAGGGTCACCTGCTCTCCCTGCTGGGTGATGGTCAGCTCGTCGAGAGCCGCGAACGACGGCGGCGGTCCCTGGCGTCCAGATTCTTCGCCGGGCGTCTCGCTTGGAGTGCCGCTCGGGAAGCCGCCGCGGCGCCGGCCGCCGCCTCCTCCTCCGTGCCGTCCCATGCCGCCCCCGCGGCCAGCTCCCGGACCGCCCTGCGACTGGTCGTCCTGGCGCATGCGGGCGGTCAGGTCTTCGTTGAGCTTCCAGGTTCCCTGCAGGCTGGGGTGCTGCGGCTCCGCCTTGTCGCTGGCGGCGGCGGAGAAGAACACCGCCACGACCAGGCAGGCTACCAGCCCGATCGCCCATTGCAGCTCGTTTCCCGGCCTCTTCATGTGCTTCAGGCTAGTGGCAGCGCCCGGCGCGAGTCTTCAGGGAAACGAAAGGAATTTGTAAGGGATGTAAAGTCTCGTTTTCACGCGGCGGGCCGGCTGCTAGACTGGAGGCGCGATGAGATCCCGGGGCCTTGCTCAACGATTGCCGATCGCGATCGCGGCGGTGTTGGTGCTGCTGCTCGCCGTCCTCGCCCTGCTCCAGTGGCAGTGGATCGGCGAGGTGAGCGACATGGAGCGGCACCGGATGAAGGTGAGCCTCTACGCCGCCGGCTCCCACTTCACCGAGGATTTCGACCGCGAGGTGACCCGGGCGTTCCTCTACTTCCATCCGGGCCTAACAGAGCCGCCGGAGTCGAGGCTCGACCGCGTGGTACATCAGTATGACCGCTGGAACGTCGACGCTCCCTACCCGCGCCTGGTCCGCGACGTCTTCCTGATGCGGCCCGGCAGCGCCGGAGGCACGGGGCTCGAGGTGCTGTGGCCGGCGGAGCACCGCTTCGTGGCCTGTCCCTGGCCGCCCGAGCTCGCCGCGTTGCGGCAGCGTCTGGAAGCATCGCGATCGTCGCGTTCGCCGGATTCACCCGGCGACTCCCGCAATCTGACCTTGGCGGCGGACGTCCCGGGCCTGGTGATCAACCTCGGCTTTCCACCACCGCCAGGCACGCTCTCCCCGCCTCGTGCCGCGTCCGCGGACCCGTTGGCCGGGGCCTATCTACTGGTTCGTCTGGACCAGAAGGCCATCTCTGGCGAGATCCTCCCCGCCTTGACGCGCCGCTACTTCGAGAGCTCCCAGGGCACGGGCTACGCCCTGGTGGTGAAAGCCAAGGGCACGGCCGGCAAGACCGTCTTCCTCTCCGATCCGCAGGTGCCGGCGGCAGCCTTCGGCATTGGCGACCTGCAGCTCGACATGTTCAGGCTGCGGCCGTTCGACGAGCTGCGCTCGCTGTGGGCGGGGCACGCGCCGGGAAGCCTGCGCGGCAGGATGTCCGCGTTATCGCGGCCGCGGATGGGCGGACCGTCACCCGCCGAGCGGCGGCGGGACGGTGGGGCTTGGCGGCTGGTCCTCAAGCACCGCGACGGCTCGCTGGAGGACGCCGTGACCGCCGTCCGGCAGCGCAACCTGGGCATCAGCGTCGGCATTCTCGCCCTGCTCGCGGCCACCATGGGCCTGATGATGGTGGTGACGCAGCGGGCGCAGCGCCTCGCCCGGTTGCAGATCGAGTTCGTGGCCGGCGTCACCCATGAGCTCAACACGCCGCTGACGGCTATCCGCTCGGCCGGCCAGAACCTCGCGGCCGGCGTGGTGGCGGAGGCCGGCCAGGTGCGCCGCTATGGCAGGCTCATCGAGAGCGAGGGGCGGCGCCTTTCCGACATGGTGGGGCAAGCCTTGGAGCTCGCCGGCATCCAATCGGGGCGCCGCGTCTACCACCCCCGGCCGGTGGAGGTACGGGAGGCCGTGGACGGCGCGTTGCAGGATTGCCGCTGGCTGCTTCAGGAAAAGAACATCGAGGTGGAGAAGGACGTCGACCGCGACCTTCCGCTCGTCCTGGCTGACGCGTCCGCCCTGCGGCGGGCGGTGCAGAACCTGTTGGAGAACGCCGTCAAGTACGGCGGCCGGGCGGGCTGGATCGGCGTGCGGGCCCGCCGGGCGTCTTCAGGACAGGTGGAGATCAGCGTCGCCGACCGTGGACCGGGGGTCCGCCGCGAGGAGTTGCCTCACCTCTTCAAGCCCTTTTTCCGCGGCCGTGACGCGGCGGCGGGGGGCGTTCCCGGCAGCGGCCTGGGCCTGAGCCTGGTGCGCCACATCGCCGAGGCTCACGGCGGCCGGGTCACCGTCGCCACCGGGACCGCAGGGACGGGCGGCACCACCTTTACCCTCCACCTGCCCGCCGAAGCGGCGGCGGAGCAGGTGCAGGCGGTGGAGGAGCCGGCGTGATCGCGGAGCGGCCCGTCCATTCGGGAGCGCCCGCCGCGCGGCGCATCCTGCTGGTGGAGGACGAGCCCAGCCTCGTGCTCACGCTCTCCGACCGCCTGCTCAGCGAAGGCTTCCAGGTGGAGACCGCGGGCGACGGCGAGGAAGGGCTGGCGCGGGCCCTGGACGGCTCCTTCGATCTCATCCTTCTGGACGTCATGCTGCCGCGGCGCGATGGTTTCGAGGTCTGCCGCGAGCTGCGCTCCCGCGGCCTCCAGGTGCCGATCGTCATGCTCACGGCTCGCGATCAGGTGGTGGACCGGGTGGTGGGCTTGAAGCTCGGAGCGGACGATTATGTGAGCAAGCCGTTCGAGATGATCGAGCTGCTGGCCCGCATCGAGGCTCTCTTCCGCCGCGCCCACACGCCAGCCTCGGGCACGGCGGGGACCTACGCCTTCGCCGACGTGCGGGTGGATTTCCGCCGCGCCGAGGTGGTTCGCGGCGGCGCGCCGGTGACCCTCTCGGCCCTGGAGTTCAAGCTCCTCGCGTATTTCATCCAGAACCGCGGTGCCCTACTCACCCGCGACGAGCTGCTCGACAAGGTCTGGGGCTACGACGCCATGCCCACCACTCGCACGGTCGACGTTCACGTCGCCTCGTTGCGCCAGAAGCTGGAAGGCAATCCGTCGCGTCCCGAGTTCATCCTCACCGTCCACCGGCGGGGCTACCGCTTCACCGGCTGACGCGGCTTTACAATCCTTACAAAGATCTTGCGGCGTCCTGAAGACTCAGGCGCGGCGCCAACCTATGCTCGTCATCGTTCAGACAGCGCCGCGGACATCTCGGCGTCACACAAAGGAGATCAACATGAAGCGGACACTCACTCTCTTTCTCGGCGCCGTCCTGATGGTGGGCGCCACCGCCTTCGCCGCCGGCGCCGGAAGTCACTGGAAAGCAGCCGGCGATTCGACTCAGAGGGCGCAGCATCGCGCGGCGTTCCTCGCCAAGACGCTGAACCTCACCGCCGACCAGCAGGCCGCCGCCGCCAAGCTTCACGCGGACCTGGCCGCCAGTTCCCAGCCGCTGATGGTGACGCGTCGCCAGCAGATGCAAGAAATCCATACGCTGCTTGCCAACGGCAGCGCCAGCGCTGCCGAAATCGGCCAGAAGATGATCGACGCTCACACCACCGGCCAGCAGCTCAAGGCTCTGCACGATGATTTCAAGACGAAGTTCAGCGCTCTACTGAACCCCGACCAGCTCGCGAAATTCCAGCAGATCCAGGCGGCTCATCCAGGTATGAGACAAGGGCGTACAACGCCGCCGGAGCAGTAGAGGAATTCCTCCCGTTTGACCCGACGGGCCGGCTCTGCACGCGCAACCGGCCCGTCCTTTTTTTCCGCCGCTCTTCGCCCCCGAATTGCTCCGTCTCGCACCCTGTCTTGTAGCAAGTCCTCGGCCTTCTAGATCGTCGTGCCATGGCGGCTCGGTTTGGCCACCGGCGCGCACGTAGATCTATAGAGTCGCTCATTTTCAAGATCTACAGCTTGTGCTGGCTCTGTCTTCGT
>DATIOS010000308.1:0-4111 GCA_035472915.1 Thermoanaerobaculia bacterium | reverse complement strand
GCATCGCCGCAGCCCGAGGCGAGGAGATCGCTGGGTTCGCCGGGCTGGGTGGGGCGGAACGCCAGGCGGCGCAGGTTTCCCGTCCAGCCTCCGAAGGGCGGGTCCATGAGGCGCAGGGTGCGGGCGTCCCAGAGGAGGACGTGGCCCTCGCCTCCGGCGGCGAGGAGACGCCCGTCGTCGCTCCAGGTCACTCCCCAGAGGTCGCCGGCCAGGGGGGCGAAGCTCGACCGGAGGCGCCCGCTCGCGGTTTCCCAGAAGGCGATCGTGCCGTCTAGGCTGGAGGAGGCGAGGACGTTTCCGGGAGGACTGAAGGCGAGGCCGGTGATCGCCTCCGCGTGTCCCTTCAGCGGCGGGCCGAGAGGCTGCCCCGACGAGGTGTCCCAGCGCCAGACCTTGCGGTCCGCGCCGCCGGCAGCGAGGACTTTGCCGTCCGGGCTGAAGGCGAGGACGTTCACCAACTGCTCGGGTCCCCGCCAAGGCGTTCCCAGGAGCCGGCCGTTCGCGGCGTCCCAGCGCAGGATCTCGTTCTCCGTGGTGGCACCGGCGAGGGTGCGGCCATCCGGGCTGAAGCGGAGGGTGAAGACCGCGGTGTCCGCCGGCAGGGCGAGGTGGCTGGGCCGTTGAGGCAGGGCGGCCAGGTCCCAGAGGAGCAGGGAGCCGTCCTTGTCCGCGGCGGCCAGGTGGTTTCCTCCCCAGGCCACGGCCCAGGCTCTGCCGCGGAAGGTCTGCAGGGGCGGCTCCAGGGGGCGGCGGGTCTCGGCGTCCCAGAGGCGCACGGTGCCGTCGTCGCCCGCGGTGGCCAGACGGCGGCCGTCGGGGCTCCAGGCCAGGTCCAGCACGTCTCCGCGATGCCCATGGAGGAACGTTTCGAGATGGGGGCTCGACTCTAGGGCGCGCACGAGAAGAGGGCGTGCCTCGGGATCGTCCCGCCGGTCCGCCTCCAAGGCGAGGAGCAACGCCAGATCGAGCCGCTCTGGAATCTCGGCCATCACCTGCGCCTCCAAGCCGCGGAGCACCGCGACCGAGTGCGCCCTCCGGGCCTGGAGGAAACCGGCCATCGCGAGAGCCAGAGCCAGGGCCGCCACGGCGTAGAGGCTGATCTGGCGAGTGCGCCGCCGTTTCCGCCGGCAAGCGGCGAGAAAGTCCCGCTCAACCGGCGGCAGGCTCCGGCCTGCGGCCTGGCGTTCGGCCATGGCCAGATCGCCGCCGGTCAACAGCAGGCCCGCCGGTCGCCCCCCCTGCTCCCAGAGGGCGGCCTGGCGCTCGAGGGTGGAGAGGTGGGCCTCTCGCCACGCGGCGTTGTCCGCCCGCACGGGCTCGACCAGCCGGTCGTGAGCGAGCTCGTACCAAACGGCGCCCCGCCGCTCCTCGGCGCGCACGAGGTGGGCGTCCACCAGGGCCTGCACGGTCCGGTTGTCCAGACCCTGGGTGCTTTCAGGCTCCCGCAGCACCTGGCCGCGCAGACCCTGGGCCGTGATGAGCCTCTCGCCGATCCACTGGCGCACGGTCTGCTCCGGGACGCCCGCGGCCTGCGAGGCCACCGTCACCTGCTCGGCGTAGTAGCGGGTGAGGGCCTGATCGACGCTCCCTTCGCCGGCGAGGGCCTCCTCGCCGATCGCCTCGGCGTCCGCGGGTAGGCGATCCCAGAGGCGGCGGCAGACGACCTGCAGGTGGACCGGCTCTACGAAGGGGCCGATCCCCTCCCGCAGGGAGCCGTCTTCCGCCTGCAGGCGCTGGGTGCGCAGCTCGGCGACGAGCCGGTCGGCCGCGGCCTCCTGGAAGGCGATCCCGGCGGCTCGGGCCGGTTCCACCGCGGCCCGCCGCGCCGCTTCAGCGCCCAGCAGCTCCAGGCGGAAGCGGGTGCGCAGGTGATCGGGAAGCCGGCCGCGGTGGGGATCGAGCTGGGCGACGTAGTCCTCCCGCATGGCGAGGATCACCGTCAGCTGCGGCAGCCGGGTCATTGCCGCGGACAGCTCCTGGAGGAAGCCGGCCCGCTCCGGATAGCTGTCCGCATGAGCGGTGAACAGCTCCTCGAATTGATCGAGGACGAGGAAGTGAGGCCTTCCCCGTTCCGCCTCGGGCTCGCGCGCCAGACGGCGGTCGAGGCCGGTGGCGAGGTCCAGGGCCGCGGTTTCGTCGCCCTGCGCTTCCACAGGCGTTAACTCTGCCTCAGAGGTCCCCCGCCCAAGACCCTCACCCCTCCGGCCCTCGTCTCCCGCCCCCTCCCAACCTCCCATAGGCGCCAACTTTGACGTTGCCTCAGAGTTCCCCCGCCCAAGACCCTCACCCCTGCCCCTCTCCCGACCACCCCATCCCCCTCCCCGGGAGAGGGGACCCGGCTGGGGCGTTGTGCTGTTCTCGCTGTTCCGTGTTGCCCTTGCCGGCTGTTCTCCCTCTTCTCCCGGTGAGGGGGACGGGGTGGTCGGGAGAAGAGGGCCGGGGTGATGAGGGTCTTGGGCGGGGGACCTCTCAGCAAAGTCAGTGCCTACGCCCAACGAGTCTCCCAATAAGTAGGAAAGAACGCTCAGCGTGTAGACGTTCCCTGTCCCGGACCCGACGGACGAGCCGCCCACCCGGGCTAGGGGAAGGACGGTGACCTCCCGCAGCTCCCTCAAGCGGGGGAGGAGGCCGGCCTGGAGCAGGGAGGTTTTGCCCGCTCCCGACGGGGCGTAGAGGAGAACGACGCGCCGGGCCACGGCGAGGGACAGGAGCTGCCGTACCTCGGTCTCGCGGCCGAAGAAGGCGCCCTGGTCCGCCTCCTGAAAGGCTCGCGGTCCCACGTAGGGATTGCCGCCGCGCTTAGGGCTGGCCTCAGGCATGGCCGCGCTCCCGCCAGTGCGCGTGCAGGTCCGCCACGAACTGCTGCGTGCTTCCCCAGTAGACGTCGATCTGCGAATCTCCGAAATACGCTTCGAGGTAGCGCTGAACCTCCTCGGAAGCGCCCCGCTCGTCCGCACTCGCGTCGACCTGCACGGCGACGTGGAGCCGCCGCCACTGGCTGGAGTCGAGATGCGAGAGGAGCCCGCGCAGCAGCACCTTGAGATCCAGCTCGTGCAGATGAAAGCCGAGGAAGAGCAGGGTGGTGCGGGCCAGCGCGGCGCTGACTCCCGTGGGCAGGATGTACTCGTGATCGCGCGAGATTCGTGACAGGTAATCGAGATGATCGTCCTCGGAGAGCACCATCGACAGCGGATCGTCGCCGGTGCCGAAAAGGTGGAGCACGACGGGTTCGGCGGGCGAGGGCGGCGGGTCGAGGTTGCGGTGCGGGCTCTCGTGGGAGGCGGCACCGTCGCGCCAGGGGAGCACCTCGCGTCGGGGATGCCGGCCGCGATCCTCCAGCGCGAGGGTCATGAAGGCGTCGAAGTTGGTCGTCAGGTAGAGAGGGAGCCCCAGGTCGGCGAGCTGATGGTGGATCTCGGTCTCCGCCGTCGAACGGCACAGGCTGGACCAGCTGGCGGCGCGAATCGCCGCGGCGAGCTCGCGGGGAGCCGCCGGGTCCGCCGGCAACCCGTGCCAGCGGCGGAAGCCCTCGCCGAGCAGGCGCAGCACCTCTTTGCGCAGGCGCAGAGGGTCGAGCGTGCCCACGAACTGGGCGACTCGGGGAAGATTGTCGTCGTCAGCAAAAGGATAGCTGTAGCGGCCGGCGAGGGAGCGGGCGAGATCGGCGGGTGTTGGAAGGAGCCGGCGGGTCACCCCCGGTCCGAGGATCGGCGTGCAGTCGCCATCCTCGATGTTGTCGAGCAGCGTGGCCCAGAATCCGCTCGTGCGCCGGCCGAGGAGCTGGCCGCGAAATCCGAGCAGCCGGCCATTTCTCAGGCGTAGGAAAGCCACGGGTACCGCGGCCCCCGGCAGGCCGGCGGCGAGCAGCGCCGAGCGGGCCTCGTTGGCCGCCAGGTCCGCGATGCCGTGCCGCAGGAGCCGGCCGTAGAAGGTGGTGGCGAAGCGTTGCGCCGTCTCGACGGCGACCGAATCCTGCATGGCCACCACGGCGGGCACGCCCGCGGCCACCAGGGACGGAGCGAGACCGCGGAAGGCGTCCGCGGAGCTTCGAGTGGCGCTCTGGCAGCTCGCCAGGAAGACGAGCCGCAGGGTGCCCGCCTGGCGGGAGACC
>DATIOS010000307.1:0-5659 GCA_035472915.1 Thermoanaerobaculia bacterium | reverse complement strand
GCGCCGAGGAGGCCCGCCGGCTCGGGATGGTCAACCACGTCGTGCCCAACGACGAGCTGCAGACCTACACGTTGGCGCTCGCCGAGAAGATCGCCCAGAAGCCGCTGTTCGCCCTGAAGCTGACCAAGGAAGCGGTCAACGCGGCGCAGGACGCCCAGGGTCGGGTGCCGGCGATGCAGACGTCGTTCGCCCTCCACCAGCTGTGCCACAGCCACTGGCAGGGCCTCTACGGCATCCCGCTCAACCCCGAGTTCCAGATGGACACGTCCAAGAACCGCGCCGCCGCCCCGTCCTGAGCGAGCGCTGTGTCACCGGACAGGTCCCCGGGGACTTTGCCCGGTGACACAGAACGGCGTTCACGGGACGTTCTGGCGCGCATTGACTCCGAGAAGGAGCGGTATCTCGAGGAGCTGAAGGATTACATCCGCATCCCCTCCATCTCGACCGATCCGGACTTCAAGGCCGATGTCCTGCGGGCGGGCGAGTTCCTGGTGGGCAAGCTGCGCGAAGCGGGTCTCCACACGGAGAGAATCGATACGGCCGGCCATCCCCTGGTGTACGCCGAATGGCTGGGGGCTCCCGGCAAACCGACGATCCTCTTCTACGGTCACTATGACGTGCAGCCGGTAGATCCCATCGAGCTGTGGCGCAACCCGCCGTTCGAGCCGACGGTCGAGGGCGACAAGCTGGTGGCTCGCGGCTCGACGGACGACAAGGGGCAATCGTTCGCCCATGTCAAAGCGGTGGGCGCCCTGCTCGCCGAGCGCGGCAAGCTGCCGGTGAACGTCAAGTTCCTGGTCGAGGGCGAGGAGGAGGCCGGGGGCCAGGCGATCGACGAGTACGTCAAGCGGGACGGCGGCAAGCGGCTGAAGGCCGACGCCGTGGTCATCTCCGACTCTTCGCTTTTCGCGCCGGGCCAGCCGTCGCTGATCTATGGCCTCAAGGGTCTTTGTTACACGGAGATCAAGGTCACCGGCCCCAACCGGGACCTGCACTCGGGCACCTACGGCGGCGCGCTGTGGAATCCGCTGAACGCTCTCTGCCACATCGTCGACGGCCTGCGGGACGCTAAGACGGGGAAGATCCTCATTCCTGGCTTCTACGACGACGTCCGCCCACTCGAAGACTGGGAGCGCGCGGAATGGGCCAAGCTGCCCACCGACGAGGAGGCCTACCGCGAAGACCTGGGAGTGCCCGAGCTGTTCGGCGAGGAGGGCTACACCACCCGCGAGCGCACCTGGGGCCGCCCCACCTGCGACGTCCATGGCCTCTTCGGCGGCTACATGGGCAAGGGCGCGAAGACGGTGCTCCCCTCCTGGGGCGGGGCCAAGATCTCCATGCGCCTGGTGCCCGACCAGGACGCGCAGAAGATCGGCAAGCTGTTCGCCCAGTACGTCCAGGCCATCGCCCCCAAGGGAGTGACCGTCGAGGTGATGAGCCTGCACGGCGGTCCTGCTGTAGTGGTCGATGTCCAGGGACCGATCGTCGACGCGGCGCTCGACGCCATGGAGGAGGTCTGGGGAGCGCGGCCGGTGCGCATCCGCGAGGGCGGCTCCATTCCCATCGTCTCGACCTTCTCGTCGGTCCTGAAGTGCCCTGTCCTGCTGCTCGGCTTCGGCCTCAACGACGACGGCCTGCACTCGCCCAACGAGAAGTTCAACATCAGCCATTTCTACAAGGGGATTCGATCCGTGGCGCGGCTGCTGGATCGCCTGGGCGATCTATGAGGAGTAAGGATAATTTCGAACGAGAGATCAAGTTTCCCCACGTGGAGCTGGACAAGCTGCGGGACCGTTTGATCGAGCTCGAGGCGGAGCGCGCAGGCCCCTCGGCTTTCGAGGACAACTGGATTCTCGATCGCAACGAGGAGTTGCTCTCCACCGGCCGCATTCTTCGTCTGCGCACCGATGGCGGCCGGGCGCGCCTGACCTTCAAGGGTCCCATGCATATCGAGGGCAACGTGAAGGTGCGGGAGGAGCGGGAGATCGAGGTGGGGAGCGCGGAGGACGCTCGGATTCTGTTCGAAAACCTGGGCTTCAGCTTGGTGCGCCGCTATCAGAAGATGCGGGAGGAGTGGCAACTGGGCGGTGTGACGATCGCGCTGGACCATACGCCGATCGGCGACTTCGCCGAATTCGAGGGCGACGGCGCGGAGACCGTGGCCAAACGCTGCGGTTTCGATCCCGACAAGGCCGAGCGCCGCTCCTACCTGCGTCTTTACCAGGACTACCTCAAGAAAAATCCGGACGCTCCGCCGGAGATGGTTTTCCGGTAGGCGCGGCGCCGCCGCACCACCGCGACAAATCATGCAGGGTCGGCGTATCCGGGCGCTCGTGTTGGCGGCGGGCCTTGGGACGCGGCTGCGTCCCCTGACGGAGCAGATCCCCAAGCCGCTGCTGCCGGTGCGCGGCGTCCCCATTCTCGGCCACACCCTCGCCCAACTCGCCGAGGCCGGCTGTGAGGCGGCGGCCGTCAATCTTCACTATCTGGGAGAACCGATCCGCCAGCGTTTCGGCGACGCCTATGGAGCCATGCCCCTTACCTGGTCCGAAGAACCGGAGATCCTCTGCACGCTGGGCGCGCTCCACCCGTTGAGAGAATTTTTCGCGCCCGCCGACTTGGTGCTGCTGGTCAACGGCGACAGTCTCTGCCATTGGCCGTTACGCAAGCTTGTTCGCCGGCACCTGGCGGCAGGAGACACGCGGGCAACGCTCATCCTCGCCTCACGGCCGGATCCCACGGCCTTCGGAGGTGGCGTGGGCGTGGACCAGGAGGGACGCATCCAATCCTTCCGCCCGGGCGATCCCGAGCGGGGGCAGGTGGTCAGGCGATACGTCTTCGCCGGCGCTCATGCCATCTCTCCGCACCTGCTGGACCGCATCGGCCCCGGTAAGGCCGACATCGTCCGCGACCTTTACATCCCGATGTTGGAATCGGGGGAGCAGATCGCCTCCATGGTGTTCGCCGGCCGGTGGCATGACCTGGGCACGCCACAGCGTTTCCTCGACGCCACCCTCGATTGGGCGCGGGCCGAAGGGGCGGAGAGACTCTGGCGCCGCTCGTGGATCTCACCCGGCGCGGGCGTGATGACCGGCGCCCGGCTGAGAAGCGTCTCCATCGAGGCAGGCGCGCGAGTGGGAGAGGGTGCGCGGGTCGAGCGGTCGATCCTGTTGCCCGGCGCACGGATCGGCAAGGGGAGCGTCGTTCGCGAGTCCATTCTCGGCTTCGGTGCCTCGGTACCGCCCGGTACCTGGGTCGAGCGGCGAATCATCATGCCTCAGCTGGCCGGGCTTGCTCTGGGGCTCGACGACTCCGTAGTCGGTGGAGCTGTCTACACACCCTTCGGCGGCGAAGCCCGTAACGACCGCGACGGGAAAAGTTGAACGAGCGGCCCGCGTCTGTCATCATCACTGCTGAGGGCGCCCCGTCCCCCTCCCTCCACCATGCCCGCAGACCCAACACAATTTCGACTTCTCGTCTTCGATTGGGACGGGACGCTGATGGACTCCATCGGCGCCATTGTCGCCTGCACTCAGACCACCATCCACGAGTTGGAGTTGGGAGCCCTGCCCGAAGCGACCATTCGTGGCACCATCGGTCTCGGCCTGCGAGAGACGATCGAGATCCTCAGTCCCGGCTGTGGCGACGAGCTCTTTGGACGCATCCTGGACTGCTATCGGAAACACTGGGTTTCCACCTACCGCGACGCGCCTTATCTTTTTTCGGGGGTGCCGGAAATGCTGCGCGAGCTGGCGGCGTCCGGATATCTCCTGGCCGTTGCCACCGGCAAAAGCCGGAGGGGGCTCGACTACGCGCTGGAGCAGACGGGCCTGAGCGACCTCTTTCACAGTACGCGCACGGTCGACGAGGCCTTTTCGAAGCCCCACCCGCAAATGCTCCTTGAGATACTCGCCGAGCTGGGCGTGAGGCCTGCAGACGCGGTAATGATCGGCGACACCACCTATGACTTGGAGATGGCCCGCAGCGCGCGGACGCATGCCGTGGGCGTCTGCTCAGGCGGCCACGGACGGGATGAGCTGCTGCGCCTCGAGCCCATCGCGTGTCTCGATCAGGTAGTGGATCTGGTGCCGTGGCTGGCGGAGCGGTGCAGCGCGGTGCCGGCGTAGATCGTCCTGAGACGCGCCACGCCGGCCGTTCCCTGTCTACTTACCCTTCTTCCAATCCGCGACCTTCCCCTCCAGATCCTTGATCGCCTGGGGGTTTGGCGGCTGCTTCGCCGTTTTCGCCGCCGCCAGCGCCTTCTCGCCGTAGGAGGCGGCGCCCTTGGGGTCGTTCTTCTTGGCGAGGAGCAGCGCCTTGGCCCGCAGGTTGGAGAAGGTCTCCTGTTGGGCGATCGAGGCGTCGACCCAGCGCGAGGCGTCGTCCAGGCAGGTGTTGTTCTGGATACACCAGCCGGCCGCTTGGAGCTGCGAGCCGGCATCCGCGTTCGCCTTGCTCACCAGCAGCTTCGTCGTATCCGCCTCGACGGTGAAGGGGACCTTGAGCTTCTCCCAGTGGAGGACGACCTTGGCCGAGGTATCCGTCACGTCGTCGAACTCGAAAGCCATGCGCTCCCGCATCTCGGCCGGCTGGGGCTTGGCCTGGACGCGTAGCGCATCGTCCTCCTGCTTGTAGGTGAAGGCGCCCCACTCCTTGGCATCCTTGCTGAAGATGATGGTCCAGTCGCCCGCGGTGGGGATGGTCTGGAGGCCGTAGGTGCCGGCGGGAAGGTCATGACCTTCAACCTTCACCGGCGTGCTGAAGGTGATGGTGGTGTTCTCGTTGGCGCCCGAGCGCCAGACCTCGCCATAGGGCACGAGCTCGCCCCAGATCTTGCGGCCCTTCACCCCGGGCCGGCTGTAGGTGATGGAGATCTTGGTCACCCCCACCATCTGGGAAACCCAGGCGTTGGGGCTGGGCCGAGGCAGATCGAGCTGCTGCTGCGCGAAGGCGGCGCCTGCCGCGAGGTGGAGCGCCACGGCGCCGGCGAGGCCGGCCATGACGCGGATTCCTGACGTTCTCATTTTGGATTCTCCTTTTTAGCTTGCAACTGAGGTCTTCTCGGCCGGAATTTACCAGAGGCAGCCCCTGCGGGGGGTAATCAATCTGTAAAAGGAACTCTCAGGCTCAAACCAATTCCAGCTCGGCCTTCATCGCTTCGGCCCTTCGCCGGGACTCCGCGGCCTCCTGGCGCCTCGCCTCCTCGTTCCACTCGGCCGGCGCCTGGACCCAGCCCTGGAGGTTGCGGTGGACCAGGTCGGCGATGACCCGGACGTGGTCCGGCCGGTCGTTCAGGGCGGGGATGTAGCGATAGCGCTCGCCTCCGGCGTGGAGGAAAACCTCCCGATTCTCCTGGTCGATCTCCTCAATGGTCTCCAGGCAGTCGGCCGAGAAGCCGGGGCAGACGACGTCGAGCTTCCGGAGACCGGATTTCGCCAACGCCGTGATCGTCTGGTTCGTGTAGGGTCTCAGCCACTCCTCTTTGCCGAAAAGCGACTGGAAGGAAACCTGCCACTGCTCGCGGGGAAGCTGCATCTCCTCGGCGGCCAGGCGGGCGAGCTTGTGGCACTCGCAGAAGTAGGGATCGCCGGCCAGAAAGTAGCGCTTCGGGATGCCGTGGAAGGAGAAGAGCAACTTCTCCGGCGGCCCCTCGCGGTCC
>DATIOS010000306.1:0-3166 GCA_035472915.1 Thermoanaerobaculia bacterium | reverse complement strand
CGCGGGAGCTCCAGGGCTGGCGGCGCGAGGTGATCGGCGAGGACCTGCTGCGCGAGGTCCTCGCCATGACCGCTTCAGAAGGCGACCGTGTCGCCGGCGCTGGCGAAGCGCCCTAGTGGATTCTGATAGGTCTTCACCTTGCCGGTCATCGTGTCGGTCACGGTGAGGGTGTACTCGACGTTCGACAGGGCGCCGTAATAGACCCAGAAGTGGCCGTTGACCGTCGTGGCGTCGAGCACCTTGAGGACCGCCTCGACGTTGGCGGGATCGAAGAACCAGAAGTAGCCGGTGTCGCCGGTGAGCCCCACCGCCGTGCCGGTGCCGGTGTGATTCGAAAAATCCTTCCACACAGCTTCGACGGCGAAGCGGCCGTTGTTGAGGCAGAGCCGGCCGGACGCGGGCACGCAGGTGCCGGTGGCGGCCGCCAGGTCGATCCGCTCCGCGATCAGCGGCGGCGGGCTCGGCGCGGCGATGGACTTGCGGTCGTAGGCGCCCAGCGGACCGAAGCCGGCGGTGTCGCCGACGCTGGCGAACTGCCCCTGCGGATTCAGATAGCGCCGGGCGAGGCCGGTCTGGGTATCGGTTACCGTCAACGTGTACTCGACGTTGGAGAGGGCGCCGTAGAAGACCCAGAAGGCATCGTTGAGGCTGCGGCCATCCAGCACCTTGAGGATCGCTTCGACGTTGGCGGGGCCGAAGAACCAGAAGTAGCCGGTGTCCGCGGAAAGGGGTACCGCGGTGCCGGCGCCCTCGTTGCCGCCGGTTGTCTTCCAGTGCGCCGCGACTGCGAAGCGGCCGGCGTTGAGGCAGAGCGTGGTGGCGCTCGGCTGGCAGCCGCTGCCCGACAAAGGCAGCGCCCAGAGCTCGGTGCCGGAGATGCCGTCGTTGGCGCTGAAGAAGAGCTTGTCTCCGGCGAGAGTGAAATCGGCGGGATAGGAGGAGGCGCCCTCGGGCGCGATGTCCTGGACGAGACGGGTGCCGTCCGGCGTGCCGTCCGTACGCCAGGGCTCGAAGCCGTGGGCACCGTCGTGGGCCGCGAAGAAGAGCTGCCCAGCCGCCGCCGTGAAGCTCGTTGCGCCGGAGCCGGCAGGGCCTGGGAGGACGTCGCGCAGCAAGGCGGTGCCGCCGGGCGTGCCGTCGCTGGTCCAGGGCTCGCGGCCGTGAACGCCGTCGTCGATCGCGAAGACGAGGCGGGAGCCGAGAACTGTCAGACCGGCATGGGGAGGTTCGAAAATCGAAGAGTCGGGTTCCGCTGGGAACGAGTGGACCACGGTTGTGCCGCCGGGAGTGCCGTCGCTGCGCCACAAAGCCCGTGGGCCGCCTGGCGTCTGGTTGGCAAAGAAATAGAGGTTGCCTTGAAAACTGGTCAGCTCTGCCGGCAGGGCTTGCGCAGTGGGGCTGGTGATCGCGCTGGTACCGGCGTCGGAACCGTCTGTCTTCCATACCTGAGGGATATCGAAGTTCGGCTGCAGGGCGATGAAGTAGACCTGGGAGCCGATCTGGGTGAATTCAGGATCGAATCCAGCGAAGTTGAAACCAAAGTCGTGAACCCGCCGCGTCCCTGCCTGGGTGCCGTCGGTCCGCCAGACTTGAGAGAATTCGAACGAGTCCGGATCATGAGCCAAGAACCACAGCTCGGAGCCTGGAGCTTCGAGGAAGGAGGGTGAGGGAATGCCCGGGATCTCGATGGCTTTCCGCGTACCCTGGGCGGACCCGTCGCTCGTCCACAACTCTCCTTGACCCCGAAGGAAGTAAAGCTGACCCCGGTACGAAACAGGAGAAGCGATGAATTGGCTTTGGCCCCCGCTGAGCAACTGCTGGTTCGGACCCTCGTGCTGGACGCGCCAGAGTTGACTGCCGGAGGAAGAGAAATCGTCAGTCACCAGGAAGGCCTTGTCGCCGCCGACGGCGAGTTGCGACGTCCCTCGGAAGTCGAAGAAGGAAGGCAGCAGCTTTACCGTTCCCGGCTCCGTGCCGTCGCTTCGCCAGACATTCAAGTTGTCCTCGCCGTTCTCGGAGGCGATGGAAAAAACGTCACCCCCGGCGGCCACGGAGCTCCGCACGTTCGAGCTGTTGCCGGCGCGATTGATGTCGGCCGTCTGCCGCGTTCCGCCGGGCGAGCCGTCGCTCGACCACAGCTCGACGTCGTTGTGCCTGAAGTCACCGGCGAGACCGGACCAGGCGCCGAAAAGGATCCTGCCGCCGAGCGCCGCCACGGAGAACGGGGCGTCAAAAGTCTGGGCCTCCGCCGCGGCAAACAAGCGGGTGCCGGCCGCCGTGCCATCGCTGACCCAGAGGGTCGAGTCGAGAGCGGTGGTTCCATCAGGGACAGGGCCCCGGAAGTACACGGCTCCCGCGGCCAGGGCGAGGTCGTTACCGCATTCGGAGCAGGTATTTCCGAGCTTCCGGGTGCCTTGCGGGGTACCGTCCGAACCCCAGAGCTCGAAGTCTTCGGAGCTCGCTGCAGCGACGAACACCAGCCCGCTGTTCAAGGGCTGAAAAATCCCGTTCTGCTCGAACGCGCAACCGGAGCACAGGGGAGCCGTCGACGCGAAAGTGCCGAGGTTGGACCAGGGTTGGTATTGATGAAGGCCGTCCGTGGCCCAGAAGACCAGCCGATTGCCCAGCTTGGCGATCTGCGAGGGGGCGAGTCCGCCTTCTTCAAAATCGCTTTCCCAGCCGAAGGGATTGAAGAAGCCGAAGTCGGTGACGCGCACGGTGCCGGCGGCGGTGCCGTCGCTGGCATAGATTTCCGCTCCATGAGTGACGTCGTCGGCCACGAAATAAACTCGGTTTCCGAGGGTCTTCAGGAAGCGGGTCTGCTGGAAGGGCGATTCGGCTTCGAAGCTGGTCAAGGCGATCGTGCCCGCAGCGGTACCGTCGCTCACCCAGAGCTCTTCGCCGCTGCCCGGAGCGATGGCCGGGGCCAGGAAGAGCACCTTGTTTCCCAAAGCGGCCAGGTGGCGCGGCGAGCCATTCGTGAACTGCCGGACCAGGGTGGTTCCTGCCGGCGTTCCGTCGCTCGTCCAGAGCTGCTCTTGATTATCGCTGGTGAAAAACAACCGGCTTCCCCCGAGGGTGAGCTCCGAAACGGAGCCGCTGGAGAGCTCGTTCAGCCTGACCGTTCCCGCGGTGGTGCCGTCCGTCCGCCACAGGCCGCATTGCC
>DATIOS010000305.1:0-6824 GCA_035472915.1 Thermoanaerobaculia bacterium | reverse complement strand
ACCCCTTCGGCCATCGCCCGCGCCACCGGCTCGGAGACCGCGCCGTGCTCGGCGATCAGCGCCGCCGGCACTCCCACCAGCTGCGTTTTGAGCT
The DNA here is from genome assembly GCA_035472915.1 of Thermoanaerobaculia bacterium. Lineage (GTDB taxonomy): Bacteria > Acidobacteriota > Thermoanaerobaculia > Multivoradales > UBA5704 > DATARR01. The sequence continues at coordinate 6,730 of DATIOS010000305.1, read as the reverse complement.
CGTTGCTGTAGGTGACGGCACTGCCCAGAAAGTAGTCGCTGCTGCCGGCGACGCTGGTGATGCGCTGCGAAAACAGACCGCCCGTGCACGACTCGGCGGCGGTGAGGGTGGTGCCGGCGGCGCGCAGCAAATCGCCCACGACGCTCTCCAGCGTGTCCTCCTCGCGGGTGGTGTAGACCGCATCCCCCGCCAGCTCGCCGAGGCGGGCCACCATGGCCTGGAGCCGAGCCCGGCGTTCAGGCTCGGGTCCCTCGGCCGTGGCCTGGAGGCGGATCTCTCCGACGCCGGCCAGAATGGTGATCGCCTCCCGGCCGAACTCTTCATAGGCCGGAGCGATGCGCTCCTCCACCAGAGACTCCGGCAGGCCGGCGATCTTGAGCACCGCCATCTCGCGGGCGACGCCGCCGGATCGGGCGGCGAGCCACGGCTCCAACTCCGAATCCATCAGCCCTTCGAGCTCATTGGGGACGCCGGGAAAGAGGAACAGGGTGCAGCCGCCGCTCTCCAGGCGCAGACCCGGCGCCGAGCCCCGTGGATTAGTGAGGACCTCGGCTCCCTCCACTACCTGAGCCTGCCGGCGGTTGACGTCCGGCATGTGCCAGCCCAGCGCCGCGAATCGTTTCTCCAGGGAAGCCAGAATCTTGTCATCTTGATGAAGGGGCCGGCCGAGCGCTTCGGCCACGGCCTCCCGCGTCACATCATCCGCCGTGGGACCGAGGCCGCCGGTGACGAGGATCAGGTCCACCCGTCCCACCAGGACCCGCAACTCGCTGGCGATCTCCTCTTCCAAATCGCCAATCACCGCCTTGCGCCGCAGCTCGACGCCATGGCGGGCCAGGAGGCCCGTCAGCTTCAGCGAGTTCGTGTCCAGCCGGTCGGTGCCCAGCAGCTCCGACCCCACGGCGAGAATGGCGGCCTTCATGCCCGGGATGATAGCGCAGGCGTCAGGCTGCCAATGGTAGGATTAGCCTGAGCTTTGCCGAGATGCAGGCCTCCGGCGCTCGCGGAGAACAGGAGATCCGCTCATGGCGACACACCAGATTCATGTGTTGATTCCGGAGGACCATCGGCTCTACGTCGAGGTTCCGGAGACGATCCGCTCGGGGCCGGCGACCCTGATCCTCGTGACTCCCCCTGAAGGCGAAGCCGAATCCGACAGTCTGCCCGAGAGCGCCAAACGCGAAGCCCAGGCACGGTGGCAAGCCATGAGGGCTGAGCTCGCTCAGGACCGGCGTCCGTTCCGGCAACTTTCACCCGAAGAACGACGTGAGCGACTGCGCCGGTTGCAGGGAATCGGCCGTGGGCTCCTTTCCTCGAGCGAGGAGTTTGCACGGCGCAAGGTCGCCGAGGTCGAGATCGAGGAGACCAAGTTTGCCGGCTGAATTGGCCCTCGTCTTTGACGCTTGCGCTGTCATTGCGCTTCTACAAGCCGAGCCAGGAGCTACAGTCGTTGAGGAGCTTTTGAGGGACGAGAACAACCGTTGCGTCGTGCATGCGATCAATGTCTGCGAAGTGTACTACGACCTGTATCGCCGTGATGGCGAAGCGATTGCGGACGGTGTCGAGGAGATTCTCGAAGGTTATGGCTTCGAGCTCGATGATGAAATGCCTTCCTCACTTTGGCGAGCAGCCGGCAAGCTGAAAGGAGAGTGGAAGCGGGTCTCACTTGCCGATTGCTTCGCCTTGGCCCGCGCGATGTGCGATGGAGCAATTCTGGTGACGAGCGATCACCGTGAGCTCGATTCGATCGCGAAGGCGGAGATCTGTCCGATCCGCTTCATCCGCTAGCAAATTCCGAGGAGGAAGAGGCTCAGATCAACATCCGCGCAGGGATCAACTCCGGTGCCGCCCCCTCGTCCGCCACGCTGAAGCAGCCGCCGAACAGCTCCACCAGACCCTCGTCCTCCCGCCGCAGGTAGACGCGGGCGATCTCATCGCCTTCCCGCACTTCCTGACCGAGACGGACTTTCGTCTCGATCGAGATGCCGAAGTCGATCGTGTCTTCCGGCCGCCTCCGGCCGCCTCCGGCCTCTACCAGGAGAAGGCCGAGTTGGCGGACATCCACCGCGGCGAGGTGGCCGGGCCGTTTGGCGAGGAGAGGTTTCGCTACTGGCGCCAAGGGAAACTGCGGCCGGCGCAGCCAGGCTGAGTCCGCGCCTTGGAGGGCCGCCCACTGCTCGCAGCGCTCGCGAGCCCGTCCTGAGGCGAGGGCCTTTTCCATATCCTGTCGAGTTACCGGCTGGCCGGATTGACGGGAGACTTCCTCCCCGAGAGCCAGAGTGACTTCCAGAAGATCTTCGGGGCCCTCGCCGGAGAGACAGGTGAAGGTCTCCATCACCTCGGCGGTGTGCCCGGACCAGCGGCCGAGGGGCTGGCTCATGTCCGTCACCAGGGCCGAGGTGGGTGTGCCCAGGGCGCGGGCCGTCTCCACCAGACCGTGGGCCAGCTCTACCGAGCGGTCCAGCTCGGTGAGAAAAGCGCCGTTGCCCGTCTTGACGTCGAAGACGACGGCCGCTGCCCCGGTGGCGAGCTTCTTGGCCAGAATGCTGGCGATGATCAAGGGAGTGGAATCGACGGTGGCGGTGGTATCCCGCAACGCGTAGAGGCGCCGGTCGGCGGGAGCGATCTCGGCCGTGGCGCCGCCGATGGCCAGGCCGCAACGGGCCAGCAGCTCCAGACAGCGGGCGCGGCTGAGCTCCAGGCTGAGTCCCGGAATGCTCTCCAGCTTGTCCATGGTGCCGCCGGTATGGCCAAGGCTGCGGCCGGTCAGCATGGCGACCGGCACACCGCAGCTCGCCAGCAGCGGCCCGAGAATCAGCGACACCTTGTCGCCCACTCCACCCGTGGAGTGCTTATCGCAAATCCCTGGCACCTCGCGAGCGAGGTCCCAGCGCTCGCCCGACTCCAGCATGGCAAGCGTCAGTGCCCGGGTCTCGCCGGCATCCAGGCCGCGAATGGCGGCGGCCATGAGGAAGGCCGCGAGCTGTCCCTCGCTCCAGGAACCGCTGGCGGCACCCATCGCCACCGAACGAATCTCCTCGTCCGTCAGGCGCATCCCGGCACGCTTGCGCTCCAGGATGCGATACGGCAAAGCCATGATTCTGGGCTGAGAAGACGAGCGCGAGAGAGGCGCTCAGCCGGGGAAGCCGGGGATGCCCTGGAGCCCGCCAAGCGCCGAGCCTGCGGCGCGCGCCGGATCGAGGGCGGTTACTTTCTGCTGCGCCTCCTGGCGGTAGGGGGACTGCGGAAACTCATCGAGGATCCTCTGGTACGACTGCACCGCCTCCTGTGGACGCTTGAGCTGCTCCAGGGTGGATCCGAGCTCGTGCAGGAGCACGTCCTGCGGCACGGGATTGTCGCCCTTCTCCAGCATGGCGCGCAGCTCCTTGACCACCTCCTCGCCCTTGCCCTGCTCACGGTCGAGATGGAGGAGATTCAGCCGCGCCTCGGCGCCCAGCATGTGCTTCGGATGGGAATCGGCGAAGTCCTTCCAGATCTTGCGCGCCTCGGCGAGCTTGCCCTCCTCGGCGGCGATCTGGGCCAGGTAGAGGTTGGCGATTTCGGCGGCATTGGTGGAGCCGTAGTCGTCACGGACCTTCTGCAGCGCCTTCTTGGCCGCGGCCCGGTGCGCTTCCTCGGTGGGAAAGCTCGGCTCCGTCGGGTCGGTGGGCTTGGCGCCGGTGGTCACGACGGGAGCCTGAACCACCTTCACCGCTTTGGCCAGGGCCTGCCCGGCTGCCTGCGACTGGTGGGATCGCCAGTAGAAGATCCCGACGCCGATGGCCACCAGGACCAGGACTCCGGCCACCGCATAGACGATGGTCATCACATGGCTCTCGGCGTACTCCACGCCCCGGCCCACGGCCGAGGTGAAGTCGTCGCGCTTGATCTCCTTGCGGGTCAGACGTTGATTCATCGACAATACTCCCAGAAGAAAAGCGTCCCAGAAGAAAACGATCTAGGGAAAAGGTTCAGGCGAAGGACGTGCGGCTGGGACGACTCGAACCTTTCGCCTCCTGGGTCGGAGTGGTTGGAGCGCACCCGGACCACCCTGCCCCACCGGCCAAGACGGGCGATGATAGCAGGAGAAACCTGCCAGCGCCACGGTCTGAAACGGCCGGAATCGGGCGGACGCCCCAAAAAGAAACCGGGGGACCGCAGTGCGATCCCCCCGGAATACCGTCGCCGGCCATGGCTGGTCTCTACCCGCCGATCTCGCAATCCGTCGAAGCGATCTCCCGCTCAATCTGGTACTCGGCAGCCGAGCTCAAAGCCTTGATCATGGGATCGAGGGAGTCCGCGATCACGACTTCGATGACCCGGCGGATCTCGCTCGTGACGTCGATCTCGTCGCCGAGATCGGCTTGAGGATTCCGCTCCTGAGCTGAAAGAGGAAGAGCCGCGACGACAGCCTGCAGAAAATCGCGAATCATTTTCAGCACCGCGACGATGATGCGGAGCTGCGCCTGCGCCACGGTCGCGCCTCTTGACATCCCGGCCTCGGCCTCCGTCACCTGACGGCCTCCACGCGTCCCGCTCGGGAGCTTTCCTTTCTTTTGGGAGGAGGAAGCGGCTCTGGCTTGTGGCTTGCGAGTCCCCATAGCGGACGCGTGACCGCCACGCACTCCGGGCAACCGGTCAGGAGGTGGCGAACGACGGCCCACGCCTCCTTCCGCGGCGACTCGCCGCGCATGTAGCGCTGAAGCACGGCCGGCGCCGGGTGGTTGGTTTGCAGGTTGCTCCGGATTCCCTCGTTCTCAAGCTCTGGCTGCATAACCGCATTTTCAGGAGAACGCCGCCATTCTGGTACCCTGTCCACGAGTAGAGGCGTAACTTCGTAGGGTCAGAAGGCAAGAAGAGGCGCGTATAAGGGCAGCGGGTTCTTTGGACCGGGAACTTGTAGGAGCGCGAGAGTGTCACTTTGGTTCCGCCAGCGCACTCAGCTTTGTTGAAGACACTTACAGCATGGAGACCCTTGGATGTCTGACAAGCTCACCTTCCGGCAGACCCTGCTCCAGATGCTTGCAGTGTTATTTGACCTGAGCTTCAAGGAAATCGGCGCCCGCTGCGGCATGACCGAGCGGAACGTTTCCCACCACCTGCGGCGCCAAAGACGGCGCGACGAAATGAAGGACGAGGTCTTCGAGCGGCTGCTGAGCGTCATCCCGTGCTCGCCAGCAGCGGTCAGCGCCGTGGCAGACTGCATCGAGACGGTGGCGGCGCTCAGCGCCTCGGGGGACTTGACGGCGGCGGAGCGCGCCGAGATCGAAGAGGCCGGCCTCGGCGCCAAGCGCCTGACCCGGGAAGCTCTCTCCAAGGCCGCCCTCCGTACCCGAGCCGTCGCGATTGAAGGCTACCCGGATGCCCACGAAGTTGGCCCCGACCGCCGGCAGGCCGAAGAGCTGTTTCGCCGCTTGGCGGAACAACCCCCGCACATCCGGCTGGCGGTGGTCCGCGTCGTCGACAGGTACCAGACGTGGGCCTTGTGCGAGCGGGCCTGCGAAGCCTCCGTGAGAGAGGCGTCCCGCGACTTGGAGGCCGCCGCGGTCTGGGCGCACGTCGCGCAAGAGGCCGCGGCACGGGTCCGCGGGCCGGAATGGTGGCAACACCGCGTACAGGGTTATGCCGGAGGGTTCGGCGCCAACCTCGTGCGGGTTCAGGGCGAGCTGAAGCCGGCTGCGGCGGACTTCGCAGCGGCGAAAAACCTGTGGCTCTCGGGCGCCGATCCCCTCGGTCTGCTCGATCCGGGCCGGATGCTCGACCTGGAGGCTTCGCTGCTACGGGCTCAGCGCCATTTCGACGAAGCCGTGGTTCTCCTCGACGAAGCCATAGGCGTGGGACACAACTCGGAGCGTGCCTTGATCAAGAAGGGTTACACGCTGGAGGTGATGGGCGACTACGAGCGAGCGATCGAAACCTTGGTGCGGGCGAAGCCCCTAGTGGAGCGCGTGGGCGATCCACGCCTGTCCTATATGCTGTCTTTCAATCTCGCCGTTTCCTACACCCACGTCGGTCGCTATGCCGAAGCAGCCGAGTTGGCGCAAGGCGTGGGCGACCTTGCGTTGGCTCAAGGAGACGAGATCGAAATTTTTCGCGTCGTATGGCTCCGGGGCCGCATTCAGGCCGGCCTGGGCAGAAGGGAGGAGGCTCGGAAACTTTTGGCCCAGGCCCGGCAGAAGTTCGATCAGAAGAACATGTCCTACGACGTAGCCCTGGCCCTGCTCGAAGAAACGATCTTGCTCCTCGAGGAGGGCCAAGTCGCCGAGGTCAAGTTGCTGGCCAAGGAGCTCACCAAGGTGTTCGAGTCAAAGGGGGTCCACCGGGAAGCCCTTGAGGCCCTGCGTCTCTTCACGGAAGCGGCCGACCGCGAAACCATTACGTCCGAGCTGGCGGGCCGCCTCCTACGATATCTCTTCCGCGCCCGGTACGACCACGGCCTCCCCTTCGAGTCATGAGCCGGCGTGGCACTTGCCGTCGGGGTCCATCCCGCAGCCCTCGTCGAGCTGGGGCTGGGGCTGACACCAGCCGTTGGGGTCCATCCCGCAACCCGCGTCGAGCTTCGGCTGTTGCTGTAGGCACCGGCCGGATGGGTCCATCCCGCAGCCTTCCTGAGCGGGCGCGGCCCACAGCGAAGAGACGAGGTCCCAGAACGGCTGGAGGAAGCGGCCGGAAGGAAGGGCCATGACCGTTCACGACATATTCGACGACAAGATGGTCGACCTTGAGCAGC
>DATIOS010000304.1:0-4655 GCA_035472915.1 Thermoanaerobaculia bacterium | reverse complement strand
CCGCAGCAGGGTTTCGACCAGGGCAAAACTATCGTGCTTGGACAAAGGCCCGAGATCAATGCGCGTGTGAGCGGACAGCCCTTCGCCCCACGCAGGCCGGCGTTCGAATAGCATTGGCCGAGCGACGTTCAGGAGCACTAGCGGCAACCCCTGACCCTCACCCTGACCATCCTGGCGGTGCTGGTGGCGCTCGTCGTGCTGGGATTGGCGCTGCTGGTGCGCAAACGGCGGGTGCCGGCGCCGGTGGAGGGAGAAGGCGGGGCGCTCCCGCCGGGAGAGGTGGTGGTGGACTTCCGCGATTCCGGCCTGCGGCCGCGGATCTCCGCCGCCTTCCAAGGCGCCCGGCAGACCATCCGCCGCCGCCTCGGGCCCGGCGGACTGTACCGTGTCCCCTGGTTTCTGCTCCTCGGCGAAGCCGCGGCGGCCAAGGGCCGCACGCTCGCCGGCGCCGGCCTTGCCCTCCCCTTGGGGGCGCCGGAGCACTCCTCCGCCGAGACCGGGGAAGGATGCGTGTTCTGGTTCTTCGAGCACGGCGTCGTGCTCGACCTGGCCGGCGACTGCGTGCTGCGCGCCGACGGCAAATCCGATGCCGGCGCCTGGCGCCACTTCCTGGGCCTGCTCCGCGAGAAGCGGCCGGAGCGCCCGTTCGACGGCGTCGTCCTCGCCCTTCCCTGCGCCGAGCTGATCGGGCCGCTCGCCGACGAGGGCCTGATCCGCTCGCGAGCGACCGCGAAAGGCGATGCCCTCTACCACCGGCTGCGCGAGGCCCAGGAGCAGACCGGGATGGTGTTTCCCGTCTACGTCCTGGTCACCGGCTGCCAGCAGGTTCCGGGCTTTGCCGCCTTCGCCTCCGAGGTGCCTGAGCCCCTGCGCGGCGGCATCATGGGGTGGTCCAACCCCTACGCCCTGGAGACCACTTTCCGCCCCGAGTGGGTGGACGAGGCCTTCGGCGCCCTCGGCGCCGGGCTCCACGGCGCCCAGGTGGACGCCTTCGGCGAGCAGCCGGTGGTGGAGGATCCAGACGGCGTTTTCTGCTTCCCCGAGGAGATGGAAAGGCTGCGCGAAGGGCTGCGTACCGCCCTCGGTCAGCTCTTCCGCAGCAGCTCCTATCACGAGCTCCTCCCCTGCCGCGGGATCTACTTCTGCGGCGAGTTGGAGACCACCGCTCCAGCGCGCGGCGGACTCGCCTTCGACGCTCCGCCGCCGATGGCCACGGTCTTCGCCCGCGACGTTTTCGAACGCAAGGTCTTCCCGGAGCGCGAGCTCGCCCGGCCGGGCTCGCGGGCGCTGGCGCGGAGCACCCGGCGCCTGCGGCGTTTGCAGGCCGCCGTGGCCGCCCTCGCCGTCGTCGCCACCCTGGGCCTGTGGTGGGCCTATCATCACCTAGAGGCCCGGGCGCAGAACCTCTCGGAGTTCTTCGTCGTGGCGGAGCGCAACATCCGCGAGGTCGGCCAGCAACGCCTGCAGGGCACGGCCGACCGCGGTTTCCAACAGGCCCGGCTGTTCGAGGTCCTCGACAGCATGGCGCAAGTCAACGGCGACTGGTTCGGCTCGGTCTTCGTTCCCGACTCCTGGTTCGACTCCTGGTTCCGCGATTTCAACGGCCAGCTCCAGAAGGCCTTCGCCACCACCTACCGGGTAGTCATTTTCACCACCCTCCAGCAGGAGCTGGAGCGCAAGCTCGACGGCCTTCTGGCCGACACCGGCATCTCCCGGCCTGCTCAGTCGTCGCCGCGCTCCGGTCCTGCCCACGCTTTCCTGGACATCACGCCGTCGCTGGCCGCCGGCGGTGAGCTGCCCGCCGGTGCCGCTCCAGCCGAGTTGGAGCCGGCGCGACAAGCGCGGCAACCCGTGATGGAGCTCGAGAGCCTGCGGGAGTACACCCGATTGCGGGACTTCGTCACCGGCCTCCAGACGCTGGAGACCAACGTCAAGCGCTACAACGGCCTGAAAGAGACCCGCAGCCTCGAGGACCTGGACGCCGTCGTCAACTACCTGTTCCTGAAGCGGATACCGCACAAAATCTTCGAGGCCAGCGGGCTCTACAGGGGAGCCCTTGCCGTGCCCAACATCTACGACCGAATCAAGCCGGCGGACGACCAGGTCTTTGCCGTCGACGGGGCCAAGGCTCAGTCGGATCGGCTCTTTGCCCGCCTCTTCGGGCAAAACCCCGTAGCCATCGAGCTGGATCGCGTCCGCTCCTTGTTGGAGGATGTGACCGCGCCGGACGCCGGCCATAGTCCCGGCGGCCTCGCCCAGAGCCTCGAGGAGCTGCGCAACCACCTGCTATGGGCCGGCGGCGACCTCACCGAGCCCGCTCTCGCCTGGCTCTCACGGGAGGACCTGTTCCTCGGGACGCACTACGACCAGCTGCTCGACGGCATCGGCCGCAGCGAATACCTGGGTCCCGAAGCAGCCGATGACGTCCGCAAATGGGGCGCCGACAGGTTCCGCCAGCTGCGGCAACGGCTGCTGGGGATGGAGACCGTGTCCACCGGCCCGCTGCTGCAGACCGATCCAAAGACCAAGGCTCTCGCCCTCTCCGACCCGGCAAAGAGTCTCGAATCCGCCCTGAACGGCCTGGTCACCAAGGGGATGATCGCGGGGGGCGACGCGGCCGCTGGCGGGCTGATACCCCTCCCGCACGTCATGTGGGACGCCCAGCGCCTGCAACAGGCCGCGGGGCTCTATAAGCCCCAACAGGAGTCGCTCGACAAGATCCTGGCGCCTTTTTCTCCCGACCTGCAAGCCTCGCTCAGAAAGGCGGCCTGGGGCCAGCTCGCCACCCGCATGATGAAAGAGGTCGTGGAGGCCCGGCGCCAGGCCGCCGAGCCGGAGGGCTCTTCGCCGCTGGCGATGGAGCAGGCACTCGACGTCGAGGTCGCCAACTTCCAGGCCGCAGCGCCCTCGCTCACCGAGCTGTCCGGCAGTTTCGCCAAGCTCGGGCGCGGCGACGACCAGCAGTCGGTGACCGCCGCCTTCGCCGCCCAGGGCCAGGGCATCCTGGCCGACGCCGACCGTCTGCTCCTGCTCCTCGCTCCCTATACCCCGAAGGGGAAGGGCTTCGAGTGGTGGAATGGGACGCGGGGCGCCGCCCTGGAAGCCTTCAACGCCCGTGACGAAGGCGAGCTGAAAGAGTACCTGGCGACTCAGCGCAGCGCTCTCGCCGACCTCTCGGCCCGCTATGTCGAGCCGGTGATCCAGGCCGTGGGCCGCGGCCTGCCCACCTCGCCGGGCCTGCGCAGCCAGCTCAAGCGCTGGACGGCCCTCGCCGACCAGCTCCGCCGAAACGCCGCCAAGGAGCCGGGCAACTCGGTGAGCGCCCTGGAGGAGCTCATCCTCAAGGATCTGAGTCAGGTGGAGCCTGCCAACTGCACCGACCGCATCACCGCGCGGATGCTCGCCGAGCCCGCGGCCGACTTTTTCCAAGAGCGGCGGGCGGACCTGCGCCGGAAGATGTCGGACCGCTGCGCCGTCCTCGTCGGTGGCCAGGCGGTGGCGGATTATCGCAAGATCGAAACCTTTTTCAATCAGCGCCTGGCCGGCAAGTTCCCGTTCTCCAAGGGCCTGCCCGGCCGGCCGGCCGACGAGGCCGATTTCGGCGACCTGCGGGACTTCTTCCGGCTCTACGACGCCTACGCACCCGTGGTTCTCGCCGCGGACCTGGCGCCCGCCGTCAGCGATTTCGTGACCGGTATGGGCGACGTCCGCACCTTCTTCGCCGCCTTCCTCGACGATCCGCTGCGGGCGCCGGTTCCCGCGTTCGACATCGAAGTCCGCTTCCGCGAGAACCGAAAGGAGGAGAGCGGCGGCGACCGCATCCTGCGCTGGTCCATCGCCAGCGGCGACGCCCAGGCCGTATCGCACCCCGGGGCCGGCTCGCGCGCCGTGCTGCCTTGGCAGGCCGGCAACCCCCTGCGCCTGGAGCTGCAGTGGGCCCAGGACTCGCCGGTCGTGCCGGTGGACAGCCCGGGGGTCCGCGTGGAGGGGCGCACCGCCGTCATCGAGCGCTCCGAGCGCTGGTCGCTGCTCGCCCTGCTGCGCGGCTTCGGCATCACCGTCGCCGGCGCCGATCCAGCCGTGCAGCTCCTGCGCTTCGCCGTGAGCACCAAGGGCCAGCAGCCGGCCGAGCCGCAGCCGCCGGCGCGGGTCTACCTGGGCCTCACCGTGCGGCCGCCGCAGCGCGCCGACAAAGCCGCCAAGGACCAGCCGCCGGCCGTCGCCCCCAACCTCGAGGTGCCTGCCTTCCCCGTGGAGGCGCCGCGCTGGGCCGCGGCCGCCGCGGGCTATTCCAGGCCGGCAGGAGGCAGACCATGAACCCACCGCGCATCGACGTGCCGGCGTCCCGGCCGGCCGTGGACCTCGAGACGCTGCTGACCCCCATCTCGGCCGACGCGCCGGCCGGCGAGCCGCTGCGCTACTCGGGCCTCTACGACGCCGTGGAGGCGGCGCGGCGGGAGGACGATCCCGAGCTTCCGCAAGGAGTCTGGCAGACGGCGCTCAAGCGTGCCGACTGGCGGGAGGTGGAGCGGCTCTGCCTGGAGGCCCTGGAGACCCGCGGCAAGGACCTGCAGGTCGCCGCCTGGCTGCTGGAGGCCTGGACCCGCAGCGACGGCTTGACCGGCACCCTGCGCGGGCTCGCGCTCATGGCCGGC
>DATIOS010000303.1:0-1671 GCA_035472915.1 Thermoanaerobaculia bacterium | reverse complement strand
CCGCAAGGGGATCAATCTTCCCGACAGCACTCTCCCCTTCGAGATCTCGGAGAAGGACCGCTCGGACATCGCCTTCGCCGTGGCCGAGAACGCCGACTTCCTGGCCGCCAGCTACGTCGGGGAAAGATCCCACGTCGAAGCCGTGCGCGCCGTGGCGACGGCGGCGGGCGGGCGCATTCCAATCATCGCCAAGATCGAGCGGGCCACCGCCATCGAGCACCTGGACGAGATCGCCGAGGCCGCCGAGGGCCTGATGGTGGCGCGCGGCGATCTCGGGGTCGAGGTGCCTCTCTATCAGGTGCCCGTCCTGCAGAAGAAAATCATCGCCGCCGGCCGACTCTCCGGCAAACCGGTGATCGTGGCCACCCAGATGCTGGAATCGATGATCGAGCAGCCGCGGCCCACGCGGGCCGAGGCCACGGACGTCGCCAATGCCGTTTTCGACGGTGCCGACGTCCTCATGCTCTCCGGGGAAACGGCGGCCGGCAAGTACCCGGTGCTGGTGGTGCAGACCATGGCGCAGATCATCCAGGAGGCGGAGAGCTACGCCCGCGAAAGCTCCGAGCGCCACACTCTCCAGCCGCTCGGGCACGTCCACGCCCGGCGCACCTTCGCCATGGATCCCGAGGAGCAGATCGCGGACGACGAGCTCGCACTGGAGGTCCCCGACATGGTCTCGGCCGCGGCCGTCTACGCCGCCGAGCAGCTCGGCGTCAGCCGCATCGTGGCCTTCAGCCAGCGCGGCTTCACCGCCCGGCTGGTGGCCCGCTATCGTCCGCAGTCGCCGGTCATGGCCTTCACTCCCGACGAGCGTGTGGCTCGCCAGATCCAGCTCGTCTGGGGCGTGCGCCCATTCGTCGCCAAGCTCCAGGTGGGGAGCCTCGACGACATCGTCCAGGTGGTGGAGCGTGAGCTGCTGGCGGCGCAGCTCGTCAAGCCCGGCGATTGCATCATCATCCTCATGGGGCACCCCGTGCGCGAGCGGCCACTCACCAACCTGATGCGGGTGCACCGCATCCGCGGCGCCAAGATTTCTTGAAAAAGCGCTCTCTCGCGTTGATCGCGGCCCTGCTCGCGGTCCTGGGTCTCGCCGACGCCTGCTGGATCGAGCCCCGCCTTCTCCTTTTCCGCGACGTGGAGAGGATCGATCTGGCGGCGCCGCGAATGCGCATCGCCCACCTCTCGGACCTTCACATCCGGGGCGACATACCTCTCCTCCACCGCCTCCTGAACGAAGTCGCCGCCGTCCGGCCGGATCTGATCGTCATCAGCGGCGATTTGATTCACGACGTCCCCGACTTCGCAAGCTCCGAGAAGATCGCCGCCACTACGGCCGCTTACGTCTCCGCCCTGCGTCATATCGCCCCCATCCTCGCCATCCAGGGACACAGCGAGCACCAGGGAGAGCTGGTGGACCGGTTGGATCGAGCAGGCCTGACATGGCTTTCCAACGAGGGGCGGCGGATCGGGCCGGACGGCAGTATTCTCCTTTTGGGCCTCAACACCCAGGTGGGCGACGACTATCTCGCCTGGTCGTGGAAACCGCCGTTCGAGCCTTTGGAGATGAAGGGAATTCGCCTCTACGGCGCGCGGCGGGGCCAGCCGTACCGGAACTTCTTCAGTCATTACGATCCATCGCCAAAGGGTATTGCCGACGGCGGCGGACCTTTC
>DATIOS010000302.1:0-8063 GCA_035472915.1 Thermoanaerobaculia bacterium | reverse complement strand
GAGCCGGTAGGCGGCCGCGCCCCCGCACGGCCCGATCGGAGCTACCGGCCGGGCGAGCTCGTCCGCCGGTCGGTTCCAGAGCTGGTCCCACGAACGGAGCGTCGGGTCGAGCTCGATCCCGGCGGAGTCGACGAGATCGGGCCGCGCAGCTGGTCTGAGTGGCGGGCCACCATGGAGCGCATCAAGCGGCTCGGCGGACCCCGCCGTTTCGCCATCCTGCTGCCGATCGACGAGTGGACCCAGCCGGCTATTTTCGGTCTGCAAACCGGCGCCGGGCTCCTGGACGCGGGCGGACGGCACGGCGCCTTCCGCGATCCCCGTTTTCGCCGTGCCATGGCCTTCTATCTCGATCTCTACTCTTCCGGCCTGGCGCCGGCGCTCGATTTGCAGAGCGTGGCGAACCTTTACCAGCAACTCGCGGAAGGCTACTTTGCGATGGTGATCACCGGTCCCTGGAACCTGGGCGAGTTCCGCAACCGGCTGCCGGCCGATATGCAGAACCGCTGGGCTACGGCGCCGCTGCCGCCGCCGGAGAAGGGGATGCCCTATCCGGGGATCTCGCTCGCGGGCGGCTCCAGCCTGGTGCTTTTCCAGCAAGCCCGGTCGCCGGAAGCGGCGTGGTCGTGGCTGCGCTATCTCTCAGAGCCTGCTCAGCAGGCGCGTTTCTACACCCTTTCGGGAGACCTCCCCGGCCGGCGCTCGGCGTGGAAGCTCGCGGGGCTCGCCGGCGACCCCAGGGCAGCGCCGTTCCTCGCACAGCTCGAACACGTCGCCCCGACGCCGAAGGTGCCGGAGTGGGAGCGAATCGCCACCCGGGTGGCCGAGTGCGCCGAGCAGGTGATGCGGGGTGGCCGGGATCTCGACTCGGCGCTTGCCGCTCTCGACAAGGATGTAGACCAGATGCTGGAAAAGCGGCGCTGGCTCCTGGCACGGGGCGCGGAGGCAAGGCCGTGACCGCAAGCTCTGCGAAAGCCGTGGAGCAGAGCGGCTCGCGGGCGGAACGTCGAGCGGCCCGGTTGCTGCTGGCCCCTGCGCTGGGCGCCATCACCCTCTTTTTCGCCGTGCCGCTCGTCGCGGCCCTGGTCTTGTCGCTGACCGACTTTGACATCTATGCCCTGGCCGATATTCGCAACGTGCGTTTCGTCGGGGCTGAAAATTACCTGCGCCTGCTGCGCGATCCATTGTTCTGGAGGGTGCTGCGCAACACCCTCGTCTTCGTCGTCCTCGGCGTGCCGCTGACGTTGGGAGCGGCGCTCGGCGGAGCGCTGTTGGTGAATTCGAAGCTGGCGCGGTTGCGCGGCGTCTTCCGCACCGTGTTCTACGCTCCCGTGGTCACCACGCTGGTGGCGGTGGCGGTGATCTTTCGCTACCTGTACCACCCCCGCTTCGGCCTCATCAATCACATTCTTGGCGCCTTCGGCGTGCCGCCGGTCGATTGGCTGGGCGCTCCCCTGTGGGCCACTGTGGCCATTACGCTGCTCGCCGTCTGGCGCAGCTTCGGCTACGGCCTGGTCATTTACGTCGTCGGTCTCCAGGCCATTCCCGAATCGTTGTACGAAGCCGCGCAGCTCGACGGTGCCGGAACGTGGCGGCAGCTGCGCGACATCACGCTGCCGCTGCTGATGCCGACCAATCTATTCGTCGCCGTGTTGACGACGGTGAGCCTGTTCCAGATCTTCGCCGAGCCCTACGTGATGACTCGCGGCGGCCCGCTGTACGCGACGACCTCCATCACCCTGCTCATGTATCAGCAAGGTTTTCGCTGGTGGAATCTCGGCAGCGCGGCGGCGATCGCCTTCGTGCTGTTCGCGATGATCATCGCCGCCACCGGTCTCCAGGCCTTGCTGCGGAAGAGGAAGCCGTGATCCGCCGGCGCGTAAGTGCGGTGCTCGTCAATGGCGCGCTGCTGCTCCTCGCGGCGCTCACGGCGCTCCCCCTGTTGTGGATGCTCTCGGCGTCGCTGATGCCGGCGGGCGAGGCGATGTCCCTGCCGGCGCGCCTGCTGCCGTCGCATCCCACGCTCCAGCACTACGCGATGCTCTTCTCGCGGCTCAACCTCGGGCGGACCCTGCTCAACAGCCTCCTCCTGGCGACTTCCATCACAGTCGTCTCCCTGCTTTGCAACTCGATGGCGGGCTACGCCTTCGCGAAGCTCCGCTTCCGGGGCCGTAGCCGGCTCTTCGCGATCCTGCTGGCCACCCTGATCGTGCCGCCGCAGGTCACGGTGCTGCCGCTCTTCCTGGAAATCCGGGCTTTCGGTCTCGTCAACTCCTTCGGCGGCATCCTGGTGGCAGCCATCGCCACTGTTTTCGGCATCTTCCTGATCCGCCAGTTCGCCCTGGGAATTCCCGACGAGTTGCTCGACGCGGCGCGCCTCGACGGCGCCTCGGAGCTCAGCATCTATTGGAAGATCGTCTTCCCCTTGATGCGGCCGATCCTCGTCACCCTGGGTGTCTTCACTTTCTTGACCTCGTGGAACGACTTCATGTGGCCCTTGATCGTGCTCACCGACGAGAGTAAATACACGCTGCCGGTGGCGCTCGCCAACCTCTCCGGCGAGCACGTGCAGGACACGGAGCTGATGATGGCCGGCGCGGTGGTCACCGTGCTGCCGGGGCTGCTCCTGTTCCTCGCCATGCAGCGTTCCTACGTCGAAGGCATCGTGATGGGAAGCATCAAGGAATGAGACAGGCCGGGCTTTTCGGCGCCGTTTTCCTGCTGCTTACCGCGCCGCCGCTCCTTTCACAGACGCGGACCCTGGACGATTTCGAGACGATTGCCGGCTGGACGGCGGCTCCCTCGGACGGCGTCAGCCTCGATCTTTCACGCGATCAAGGCGCGCTGCGCCTCGACTTCGATTTTCATGGAGGAGCGGGCTACGCCGTGGCTCACAAGGCATTCGCGCTCGATTTACCGGCGAACTGGCAGATCTCTTTCCGCATCCGGGCTGCGGCGCCGGTGAACAACCTGGAATTCAAGCTGATCGATCCCACGGGCGATAACGTCTGGTGGATGAATCGAAAAGGTTTCGAGCTCCCGCGCGACTGGCGCGAGGTGAGGACCAAAAAGCGGCAGATCGAGTTCGCCTGGGGACCGGCGGGCGGCGGCGAGATGAAGAAAGTGGCGGCGATCGAATTCGCCATCACCGCCGGCACCGGAGGTAAGGGAACCGTCTGGCTCGACGACCTCACCTTCACCGAGCTGCCCCCGGAGCACCCTTACAGCCGTACCCCAGGGGTCACCGACTCGGTCGGCACCCGAACCCTCGACTTCTTGGAGCCTCGCGAATTCGGCGGCCTGATCCTCGATTGGCCGCCCGGTGTGGCGGCCTCGCACTACGCCGTCGAAATCTCCGACGACGGTAAGGCCTGGACGACGATTCGCGAGGTGACCGGAGGCAACGGGGGCCGCGACTATCTCTATCTTCCGGAGACGGAGTCGCGTTATCTGCGGGTGACGGGCCCCTCGGCTCCACCCAGGATCGACGTCAAACCCCTCGAATGGGCGCCTTCGATCAACGCCTTTTTCGCGTCCCTCGCGAAGGATGCGCCCCGCGGCTCGTACCCGCGCTCGTTCACCGGCGAGCAGGAATACTGGACCGTCGTGGGCGTGGCCGGCGACACCGAGCAGGCGCTCCTCGGCGAGGACGGCGCGCTGGAGGTGGGGAAGGGAGCGTTTTCGATCGAGCCTTTCCTTCTCGTGGACGGCGAGCTGATCTCCTGGGCGAACGTCGAGACGGCCCAGAGGCTCGCGGACGGCTACCAGCCCATCCCGACGGTCACCTGGACCCGCCGCACTCTCTCCCTGGACGTCACGGCCTTCGCCTCGGGACCTCCGGACCGCTCCATGCTCCGGGTGCGATACCGCGTGCGGAACCGCGCCACCAGGGCGAAGCACGTCCGCCTCGCCCTCGCCCTCCGGCCCTTCCAGGTGAACCCGCCCACGCAATTCCTCAACGCCGCGGGGGGAGTCTCGTCCATCCGCGAGATCGCCTGGGACGGCCGTGCCGTGATGGTGAACGGCGAGCGACGCCTGATTCCCGAGACGGCTCCCGCCGACTTCGGCGCCACGACGTTCGACGGCGGCGAGATCGCCGAGTCGCTTCGAAACGGCACTCTTCCCCAGGCGAATCGCGTGACCGATCCGTTCGGCTTCGCCTCCGGCGCCTTCACCTGGGACCTGGACATTCCCGCCGGCGGCGAGAATGCCGTCGATCTGAAGATCCCTTTGCATCGGGAAGCAGAGACCGAGGAGTTTTTCGACACCGGCCTCGCCGCCGCCGTCCACGACTGGCATGAGCGCCTCGACGGCGTCGAAATCAAGTTGCCCCCGGCCGCGGACCCGCTCGTGCGAACCTTCCGCACGGCCATCGCCCACATTCTCATCAGCCGCGACGGCCCCGCCATCCGCCCGGGCGTCCGGTCCTACGCCCGCGCCTGGATTCGCGACGGCGCCCTCATCTCCTCGGCCCTGCTGCGCGCCGGCCATCCGGCCGAAGTGAGGGACTTCCTCGCGTGGTTCGCCCCCTATCAGTTCCCCAGCGGCAAGGTGCCTTGCTGCGTGGACGCGCGGGGTGCCGACCCCGTTCCTGAAAACGACAGCCACGGCGAATTCATTTTCCTGGCGGCGGAGTACTGGCGCTATACGGGCGACACAGCCTTGGTGGAAAGTATTTGGCCGCACGTGGAAAAAGCCGTCGCCTATATCGACGAGCTGCGCCGCCAGCGCCGCACAGACGAATACCGGCAAGCGGACAAGCTCAAGTTCTTCGGCCTTCTGCCCGAGTCCATCAGCCATGAGGGCTACTCGGCTCACCCCGTCCACTCTTATTGGGACGACTTCTTCGCGCTCAAGGGATTGAAGGATGCGGTCGAGCTGGCGAACGCGCTGGGCAAGACGGACGAGGCGATGCGCTGGGCCGCCAGCCGGGACGAGTTTCGGTCGGATCTCTACGCCTCATTGCAGCGCGTGATCGCAGGCGCTCGCATCGACTACATCCCCGGCTCTGCCGACCTGGCGGATTTCGATGCCACCTCCACCACCATCGCTTTGAGCCCCGGCGGCGAGCTGGCGAACTTGCCGCGGCCAGTTCTGGAGGCCACTTTCGAGCGCTATTGGCGAGAATTCGAGAAGCGCCGAACGTCGACGGATTGGAAGGATTACACGCCTTACGAGCTCCGCACCGTGGGTGCCTTCGTTCGCCTGGGCTGGGCGGAGCGCGCCCATCAGCTTCTCGACTTCTTCCTCAAGGACCGCCGGCCGCCGGCCTGGAACCAGTGGCCTGAAGTGGTCTACCGCGACCCGCGAAAGCCCGGCTTCCTCGGCGATCTCCCCCATACCTGGGTGGGCTCGGACTACGTCCGCTCCTTCCTCGATCTCCTGGCCTACGAGAGAGATTCCGATCATGCCTTGATTCTCGCCGCGGGAGTCCCGGATTCGTGGATCGCTTCCCCCGGAGGCGTCGCCGTCCGGCATCTTCCCACTCCCTGGGGACTTCTGGATTATTCGCTGACGAAAGAGGGAGGCTCGGTGCGGTTGCGGATTGGAGAAGGGCTGAAGCTGCCGCCGGGAGGAATCGTGATTCGAGATCAGGTGATTCGAAAGCTTCCGGCGGAGATCCTTCTCAAGCCTTGAGGAGCGCCCTGCCGCCCGTCCGAATCACTTCGCTGTAAAACCGCGCACTGGCCTTCGGCGTCCGCTGCAGCGTCTCGAAGTCCACGTGCACGATCCCGAACCGTTTGGCGAAGCCCAGGCTCCACTCCAGATTGTCGAGAAGGGACCAGGCGAAATAACCCCGCAGGTCGACGCCCTTCTCGATCGCCCGATGAACGGCCAGCAGATGGCTCCTTAAATAGTCGACTCGCAGCGGGTCCTGAACCTCGGTGCCGGCCGGGGGAGCCGAGGGCGGATCGTAGAAAGCCGCGCCGTTCTCCGTAACGTACAGCGGAATGTTGCCATACCGTTGCTTGACCCAGACCAGCGTGTCCGTGAGGCCTTCCGGGTAGACCTCCCAATGCGTCTCCGTGTAGGCGTGGCGCTTCTGGTGCACGCTGCTCGCCATGACCGGCAGAACCAGGGGATCAAACAGCACGACCTTGCGGGTGTAGTAGTTGATGCCGAGAAAATCGATCGGTTGGCGGATGCGGTCCAGGTCGGCGGCCGGGAAGTCCGGCCAGGCCTCGCCGAAAATCTCCCGCATTTCCTCCGGATAGGAGCCATGGAAGACGGGGTCGAGATACTGGCGATTCATGTAGGCCTCGGCGCGACGCGTGGCGTCTAGATCTTCCTTGCAGTCCGAGGCTGGATATTTGGGCTCGATGTTCACCACCAGGCCGATGCGGTGCTTGCCCTCGGCGCGGTAGGCTTCGACGGCTGCCGCGTGGGCGAGCAGCAGGTTGTGGGACGCGATGGGTGCTTCGAAAAGGTTTCGATGGCCCGGGGCGAGGGCGCCGTGGAGATAGCCGCCGTCGGTCACCACCCAGGGTTCGTTGAGCGTGGACCACATCTCCACCCGGTCGTCGAGGGCCCGGAACACCACCTGCGCATAGTCGGCGAACCATTGCGCCACGTCGCGATTGAGCCAGCCGCCGCGGTCGTCGAGAACTGCCGGCAGGTCCCAGTGATAGAGGGTGACGACTGGCTTGATCTCCTGGGCGAGCAGCGCGTCGACAAGCCGGCGGTAGAAATCGAGCCCTTTTTCATTCACCTGCCCGATTCCCGCGGGAAGGATGCGGCTCCACGAGATGCTGAAGCGATAGGAGTTGAGCCCCAGCTCGCGCATCAGCCGCACGTCTTCTTCATAGCGCCGGTAGTGGTCGCAGGCCACGTCGCCGTTGTCGCCGTTGGGCATCAACCAGGGAGTGCGCGTGAAGCGGTGCCAGATGCTCGGGCCCGCGCCGTCGGCCAGCGGCGAGCCCTCGATCTGGTACGCCGATGTCGCGGCGCCCCACAAGAAATCGTCGGGGAAAGACAAGGAATCGGTCATTGGAGATGAGCTCCGGAGGAGTGGAAGGAGGTGTGGCTCTGAGCCGGAGAGACTCTATCCCAAGGAGCCACCCCGACGGGCTGGAGTGTGGACCTCTGAGAACTTTCCTCGCAAACCTCCGTACAGGGGCTTGACGACAGATGTCGTCACAAGTATCATGGCGACAGATGTAGTCAAGGGTGATGAGGAAGCCTATGAGACCCAAGTCGATCGGAGATCAGGAGTTGGCGCTGCTGCAGTACGTGGGCGAGCAGGGGGGCGCCACGGTGGGACAGGCGGCCGAGGGATTCGGCGTTCCCCGCGGCCTCGCGCGCTCGACCGTGTTGACGATGATGGAGCGGCTGCGGCAGAAGGATCACCTGGAGCGCCGGCAGGTCGGCGGGGTCTATCAATATTTCTCTCCCGCCGCTCCCGGTCAGGTGATGCGGGACGTGGTGCGGAGCTTCGTCGAGAAGACGCTCGGCGGCTCGGTTTCGCCTTTCGTCACCTACCTGACGGAGGAGGCGGAGGTTTCGGACGGCCAGCTCGCGGAGTTGGAGGAGCTGGTGGCGAGGCTCCAGTCGCAGCGGAAGGAGGAGGCATGAGCGCTCTCTTGGCTTTGCAGTCGCTGCTGCGCGCCTCGCTCCAGGGCGCTGTCGTCATCGGCCTCGTCTGGCTCGTCTGTCGGCTTTTTCCACGGCTGCCAGCTTCCGTGCGGTGCGGTCTGTGGTGGGTGGCGTGCCTGAAGCTGTTGGTGGGGCTGGTCTGGATCGCACCGGTGAGGGTGCCGCTGTTGCCGGCGCCAACTTCCGCCGCGACGTCGTCAACAAGGATCATTCTCCAGCGCGGGCCGGCCTCCCCAATCGCCGTCCAGACCCGCCCTGCCCCGATCGTTGAGGCAGCGCCGGAGCCGCAGGGGCCAAAGAAATTCCTTCGGTGTTGGCAAAGGCTTTCTTTATCGCTAAAAGCGGAAGACCAGGCCCTGTGTTGATTGATATTACCAAGAATGCCCAGTTGCAGATGTTCGATTATGAAGGATATAAGCCATGCGAATATATTCGCAGCTATCGTCCAAAACCGTTTGTTCGGAAAGAATATC
>DATIOS010000301.1:0-5550 GCA_035472915.1 Thermoanaerobaculia bacterium | reverse complement strand
GCGACCTTCACCTACGACCCGGTGAGCCGGCTCGTCTCCTCCACTCAATTTGACGGTCCGACCGGGAGTGGAACGCAAAAGCAGCAGAGCTACGCCTTCGACGCCTTTGGCAACCTGACGAACATCACCGGCACTTCGGGTCGCGCGACGCCCACCGCCCCGCAGACCAATCGCTTGAATGGCGCAGGCACAATCTATGACGCAGCCGGCAACCTCACCAACTGGAACGGCGCGGCCTACACCTACGACAACTTCAACCAGCTGATCGACATGGCCTCCGGCGGTGAGCACGACCTCTACCTCTACACGGCGGACGACGAGCGCATCTGGTCCTTTGATTTGAACCGCACCCTCTCCCATTGGACGCTCCGCGACCTGGGTGGAAAGGTCCTCCGCGACTACATCAACAACAGCGACGCCTGGAGCGTAGGAACGGACTACATCCATCGCGACGGCCTCCTCCTGGCCGCCGAAACCCAGACCGGTCCGCGCCACTACCACCTCGATCATCTCGGCACTCCGCGCCTTATCACCCGAGCCGGCGGCGAGCGCGTGGCCTACCACGTCTACTATCCCTTCGGAGAAGAAGCCACCGCCTTCAACCAGGACACCGAGCGCATGAAGTTCACCGGGCACGAAAGGGACTTGGCGAGCGCGGCGGGAGCCGGGGATGATTTGGATTACATGCATGCCCGGCATGAGAGCCCGGTGGTGGGACGGTTTGTGAGCGTGGACATCGGATCGAACGCGAAGCGAGCGATGACCCATCCGCAGGCGTGGAACCGATACGCCTACGTGGAGGGCAACTCACTTCGTTATGCGGACCTAAACGGCAAAGAGCTCGGGCTTGACGTAAATATGCTCGTTCCACCGAACGAGACACCAGCGCAGTCGATAGCGATGGGTGCAGCCGCCGGGGTAGTTACTGGCGGTATGATTCTCGCTCCGGCGGCCGGCGCTGGAGTTGCTGAGGCAGCGCTTGCGATTGGAGTCAAATACCAGGGCGTCATCAACTTCTTTCGTGACCTTGGCGCTGGCTTGACAGGCACGCCATCGGTTAGTCAACCTATCGCGGGAGAGTTTGAGCGGCAAGTGTCAGCGAACGGGGCGAATATTACTGTTCTAGCAGACGCATCAACCAAAGGAACAACGCTCACCCTTGAGAATATCGCCGTATACGGCGATAAAGCCAAAAGCGTCGTTGGAGCAGGCGCGTTGAAAGGCATTCTTAGCCAGTTGGTGAAAGAGCTCGGTAAACAAGGCTACACCCAGTTGATACTAAAGGGAGTTCGTTACTCCGGGGCGAATCCTGGAAAGGCTGTGAACCTTGTGGTCAATATCTCGAAATAGAGGTCAGGAAAATGGCATACGACCGTGACCAGCTCTTGGACGAGGGGCGGAGGCTTATTGGCGAGGGGATATCGACGGAAGACATGTTGCAGTTTTTTAGGAGCAACGGTGCGACTCTGAGCGACTCAATAAGACTGGTTAAACTAGCTAAGGGCGTTGATCTTGCCGAAGCAAAGAGGATTGTTCACTTTAGCGACACGTGGAAGGACTTTAGAGAGGATAGCGAAAAGCTACATGACTTGGCAGAACGAGTGGCAAGGGAATTCGAAGAGTAGGGACATCGGCAGAGGGATCGCTCATGGGTTTTTATTGCCTACAGGGGATGCTCCGCGGCTTCTTCCTAATCCCGGTTTTCTGATTGTGGAAGAAACCAGCGAAGGATTCTTTTGAATCATTCGTCAACCATGTGCATCTCGACGATACCACCTTTATAGTCCAAGGCCTTCGCTATTCGGGCGCCAAACCCGGTCACACTCAAACAATTGTCTTAAATCTTACCAACCTGACTAGAGCTGGGTCAGTGCTTCACCGCCCGCAGCACCGCCTGGGCGCGGTCGGCTTCCGGGGCGTTGGGCGCGAGGGCGAGGAAGCGGCTCATGTCGTTTACCAGCAGGTCCTTGTGGCCGAGCTTGTCCTGCACCAGGCCGCGGTAGTAGTAGGCCATGGCGAGCCCCGAATCCATGCTGATGGCGTTGTTGAGCTGCTCGGCCGCAGCGGCCCAGCTCTCCTGGAAGGCGCGAGTGACGCCGATCTGATAGGGAATGAGCGCCGGCTGCGGCGCCCGGGCGCCGGCAAGCGTGGCCACGGCGTCGTCGTACTGCTTCAGCCGCTGCTGGGCGACGCCGAGGTAGTAGGCGGCGTCGCCCCCTCCCTTCGCCCGGGCCGCGTCCGCGGCCTGGCGGAAAGCGGCGCTGGCGTCGGCGTCGCGGCGCTGGCGCAGGAGAACCTCGCCGAGATAGACGAGCGGCGCCGGATCGGCGGGCGCCAGCGCGGCGGCCTTGCGCAGCCGCGCCTCGGCGTCGCCATAGCTCTTCTGCTGCTCGAGGACGCGGCCATAGGCCGTGGCGACGAAGGAGTTCGAATCCGCTTGGTCCATGAGCTTCGACAGGGCGTCGCGGGCCGCGTCGGTCTGGTAGTGCCAGAGCTTCTCGCCGACGGCGTCGATCCCCGGCGGCGGTACCGCCTCCTGTTTCGCCGGCTGGCTCGCAGGCGTCGGCTGCGCGGGCGGAGTGCTGCCCGGCTTCGGCTTGCCCTTCGCCGGCGGCTTGGCCGCCGCGGCCCAGGAGGCGAGAAGGAGCGCGCAGAGGAGCGCTGCGAAGGATCGGCGGATTGTTTGCGGTCTTGAGATCATGGCGCCTCCCGCGGGTGGCCAAGAGTGGCCGAAGGAACGAGCTTCTCCATTATATCGTCCCGTTGCCCGGCGACCCGTATCGCCGGGAAGCATGTCGCGGTACGATGCCCTCGGCAAGGAGCGTACATGATCCGATACATCGTAGAGCTGGGGCTGGCCTCGATGCTGAAGCTCGAAAGAGCGACCATCGCTTCGCTCGTCGCGGGCAGCGCCGAGCGCTATGGCGGCGACAGTGCGTGCGAGCTCGACGATCTTTCCAAGATCCTGGAGCCGGCCGAGCCCCTGGAGGTCTTCTGGGGGCTTTACCAGAGCTTCACCACCCAGCCCGTCGAGTCGCGCCGGTATCCACGACAGTCTCTGGCCGCCGGCCTTCTCCTCCGTCTGCGGCCGCCGTGCCCTCTTCCCGCCTACACGGCGATCCGCGACGTCCTCGGCGGTTGGGAAGTGAGCGTCGAGGAGCTCCCCTGGTACATCGCCCTGGTCTGTGGCGAGGACGCTGTCTGGAATGCCATGACCCAGCTCGAAACCGAGCCACTCACCGACCGGGAGCGGCTCGTTCTCCACATCTTCCGCTACTGGCTGCTCCCCGGCTGGCGCGAGAATCCCCTGGCCCAGTCGCGCCTCGCGGGAGACTGTTCGAAGTAGGTTCAGATCAGCCGGGATCCTGCGTCGCCACAGGCGGCGGGGGCGGACTCACCACCGGCGGCACCGGCGGCTTGCGGGGGAACCAGATCCACGGCCGCCAGCCGCCGCCGGTCGTAAAGCTCTCCCAGCCCCAGCGCAGCCAACGCAGTAAGGCCAGCGCCAGCCACAGCGCCCAGGCGAGCATCGCCAGGCGGTAGATCAGCAGCGGCACCGAGAGCATCCAGGCGGTGGGCGGCACGGCGCCGGCGCGGTCCGCGTACCAGCGGAGCTGGGCGGCGGTGGAGCCGTTGCCGGCGATCTGCATCTCGGGCGTTCCCAGCAGTCCCTGCTGAATGCTCCAGAAGAGGACGCCGAGCGCCACCAGGGTCCAGCCCACGAGCAGCAGCTGGCCGAGATCGAAGACCTTGTCGCGGCGCACCGTGGCGCCTTTTTCGCGGCGCAGGCCGAGGGCGAGGAGCCAGCCGGCTACCAACGCGATGGCCACCAGCGGCACCTGGGAGAGCCCCACGCCCAGCAGCGCCCAATGCCGTGCTCGGAGCGGCGTCTGCCGCACCCGGCCGAGCCCCCAGGCGGCCAGCAGGATCACCAGCAGGAGGCTCCAGAAGAGGACGGCCGGCCCCAGGCGCGGTCCGCCGGCTAGGAGCAGCCAGCGTCCCCGCGGCACCTCGACCTCGGTCAAGGCGTTGACGCTGGGCGTCTTCAGGTCCACGGCGGGCGTCGAGAAGAGCAGCGAGATCCCCCGCGTCTCCCGCCAGGTGAGAAGCACCCGCTGGGCGCCGGGGTGAAGGGGCAGCGTGACCAGGCGATCCTGTTGACGTATGGGCAGCGCCTGGCCGTCGATCGTCACCGCCGTCAGCTCCGCGCCCTTGGGGAGGACGATCGTGTGCTGGCCGCCGCGGCTGCTGCGCAGGGCGAGATCGAGGGAGACGTCGGTCGAGCGCACGCCGGGGCTCACGCTGAGCTGGCTGCGCACCAGGGTGAGCGTGCGGCCGGCGATGCCCTCCGGCCGGCTGATCGCCAGCTCGACGCTCTCGCCCGGCCAGGGCCGCCATTCCGGGATCCTCATTGCCGTGCCGGCAGGGACGAGCACGGCGGGAATGCCCTTCGCCTCGAAGTGCCAGATGGGGCTCGCGTCCAGCTTCCAAACTTCTGCCCACTCCAGGGTGCGCGGCGCGGCGAGCACCACGGCCGGCCGGATCGCCAGCGACGAGGTCCAGGTGACTTCGTCCGTCTGCGGTCCCAGGCTCACCTGCACGGCGCCGTCCTTCACCCGGATGCCGTTGGTGGTCACCGATTCGCCGGGCAGCAGCGGGATGCTCGCCGCCGCCGGCACGCCGGCGGGCGAACGGCGGGAGACCCGGGTTTCCACCTGCCAGGTGAGGCCGAGATGAAGGGTGCGGGCGACTTCCAGGAAGGGCGGCAAGGCGCTCGGTTGCAGTCCGCCGGCGACCGCGGGGCCGGTGCCGCGCAGGCGGGTGAGCTGCAGCGTGTCGTCCGCCTCGCCGTCCTCGTGCACGCCGGAAACCGTCCAGCCGCCGGCGGTCACTTCCACGCGATGGGGCTTGAGCGGCAGGGGAATCTGCACGCCGTCGCGCGGCGGCAGCGGACCGGCGAGGAGGATCTCGTGCCGGCCGGGGCCGACCTTCACCCACAGCTTGCCGTCCTCCGTGCGCGCCACGCCCGCCGGCTGGCCGTCCACCTGCACCTCGGCGGGAACCCACTGCTGCGCGCCGCCCGGGATGGGAACCGCGACGTCCGCCGCGGCGCCCACCTCGAAGCGAGCCCGCAGCCCCGCCGGAGAAACGTCGAGGAAGAGTCGCGGGCTCGCCGCACAGTTGGGGAAGCAGTCGGGCTTCTCTGTCAGCGCCTGGTGCAACTGCTCGAGAGCTTCCGCAGCGGGTGTAGCGGGCGGAGTCTCCGCCCGGGCAGCCCCGGTCAAGACTGGAGCGAGGAGCAGCACGGCGAGCAGCAGCGCCGCGGCGGCCGGAGTCTTGGGCGGTGGCCGCCAGGGAAGGCGCAGACCCGCGAGATCCAGCGTCAGCAGCACGAGCAGGATGAGCAGCGCCGCCCGTACCAGGGTGATAAGCCCGTTGGCGAGCGGCGAGACCAGGAAGAAGCGCACTCGCTGCGCCGGCTCGACCGGACCGCTCCAGCGCAGGTTCACCTGGGTCCACTCCCAGGCCGGCAGGCCCGGACCGGTGTCG
>DATIOS010000300.1:0-9910 GCA_035472915.1 Thermoanaerobaculia bacterium | reverse complement strand
TTTCGGATCTCGGGGTCGAGCCCGACAGCAGTCACCGGCCCGCGATCTTCCTGACCAACGCCCTGACCGGCTGGGAAGGCCCCGAGCAGCTCAAGCTCCAGTTTCCAGAGCTTCAGGACGAACACGATGCGGCGCGCCGGGTCAAGCGCGAGGAGAAGATCATCGTCATCCTCGGCAATCCGCCCTACAATCGCTTCGCAGGCGTGCCTCCACTTCCTGAAGAATCCGATCTCGCCGATCACTATAAAGGAATCCACCGCAACTCAAAGGGGAAGCAGGCCGGCAAGAGCGAGCTCTTCTCCCGCTTCGGTATCCGCAAGCACCTTCTCGACGACCTGTACGTTCGTTTCTTCCGGCTGGCCGAGGTCCGCATCGGAGAACGAGCGGAGCACGGAGTGGTCAGCTTCATCTCCAACTACTCCTTCCTCACCGGCCGATCGCATCCACTGATGCGCGAATCGCTGCTGAAAACCTTCGACGACATCTGGGTCGACTCCCTGAACGGAGATAAATACCGGACCGGAAAGGTCATTCCTGTAGGGCTTCCCGGCGCTGGAGCTTCCGACCAGAGCGTTTTCTCAACCGAGCAGGATTCACGCGGCATCCAGGTGGGTGCTGCGATCACCACACTACTCAAGCGGCATAAGAAAGACCAGCTCCAAGGCCCTGCCACAGTTCACTTCCGCGACTTCTGGGGTCTGTCAGCGGCCAAACGACAGGCCCTTCTAGCGGCCCCAGGCCTGGCCTCCTTACCTGCCGCCAAACGCAGGCGCCTCGCCGGAACGCCTGAAGGACCGCGCGAGTACGAGACGGTCCTGCCGGCCGAGAAAAATCGATGGAAACTGGTGCCACGGACTGTGACGGGCGGGTTTGAAGACTGGCCCTCACTGGACGAACTGTTTCCGGTAGCGTTCCAGGGTGTGAACCCTAATCGCGGACTGGAAGGCAGCCTGATCGACACCGAGCCCGAATTGCTTGCCAGCAGAATGCGCGATTATTACTCTGACCTGCCGTTTTCTCGTCTCAGCCAACTTTACCCGACTCTCTGTAAACCTCGCGCTGACTATGCACCCGAAGAGGTACGGGAAAGCCTCCTGGCCAGGAGCCAATTCAAGCGCCAGCAAGTCGTCAAGTATCTTCAGTTTCCGCTCGACCTCAGGTTCATTTACTACGAGACTCAAGGAGAGCTGCTCAATCGAAGACGGCCTGAGCTATGGGAGAATCTCTCTGACAACCTCTTTCTTGCGACGGTGCCTGAGCCGCGAAAAACATCAGAGAGCCGCCCGCTGATTGCCACGACCCTCTTCGACCTGCACGTACATGATCGCGGCACGCTCGGGTTCCCACTCCGCATCCGGCGCGCGGATCGGCCGCGAACCCTGTTCTCGGATCCTCCAGTCAACGGTAGCCGGGAAGCAAACCTTGCCGAAGACGCATGGCGGGCACTGCGAGATACTTGGTCTCTGGCAGGAACGATCGGAGACGACGAAGCGCTGCGGATAGTTCGAACACTGTTTTCCCTCACCCTGGCACTGGCTCACGCGCCGCAATATGAGGCGGACCACAAAGACACGCTGTCTCAGGATTGGATCCACCTCCCGATCCCAAAGAATCGAGCCCTTTTCGAAGAGATCGGGCGCTTGGGCGAGACCGTCGGTACACTTCTTGATCCGGCCGCCGAGGTGTCCAAGGTGCTGCGGACAATCCTCGGCTCGTCCCAGCGAACCCTCGCGGTTGTCGCGTCACGAGATGGCACGGCGGTGCGCGACTCCGATCTGGTGGTGACGTACTCGTTCTTCGGTGTCGCGCAGGGCGCTTGGAGGGAACGCAGACCGCAGCAGGACGAAGCCTTCGAAACCGCATGGGGCGAGGCGACCGGCGACCTCCACCTCAATGACAAGGTCTCTCTTCGCAACGTCCCGGAACGCGTGTGGCGCTACGAGCTCGGCGGCTACCCCGTGATCAAGAAATGGCTGGGCTATCGCGACGCGGGTCGCCGCCCCGGCCAGCCGCTCACGCTGACCGAGCTCCAGCACCTGCGGGAGATGGTGCACCGGATTGCCGCCCTACTCCTACTGCATAGCGAGCTCGACACTGCCTACGAACGCGCCCTCGAGGATCCTTTCACGGCTGACGAGCTTAGACTGCGCTGAGCTCGCTTCACGCCGTCAGAAAGTCACTTCGATCGTGCGGTGGCTGGCTCGCCGCCTTCCGGACACGGCGCTCCGCCCGCGATCCAGGTCTTGAAGCTGGCGACGAAGGCGTCGTGCGGGATGGAGACGGGGGCGCGGCCGACTCCCGGGTCCCAGCCCCAGAGGACGAGCTTGTCGTGGCTGACGTGCTCGAGGAGGGCCGCCAGGTTCCGGTTGCCGTTGCGCTTGGGATCTTTGATCGTGGCGCAAAGATCGGCTTTCGAGAGACCGATGAAAACCATTTTTCGATCCGGCGGCGGCAGATGCCAGGCCGGAGCTCCGGGCGGCATGTGGGCGCCATAGCTCGCCGGCGGGTTCTTGGCGGCGTGACAGGTGGTGCACGGCAGGCCGGGGACGCCGTTGCCGGAGGGCCCGCGGTGCACGTTCTGGGCATGCACGAGCCCGGCGTCGAACTGCAGGGGCGCATCGCCGGGAATGTGACAGTTCTGGCAGCGCGGATGTTGCAGCACGGTCTGGATCGTATCGAAAGCCGCGAGAGCCGCGGCGTGGGAATCAGCGCTCGTGCTCTTGGGACTTTCGGCGGCCACCAGCGCGCTGCCACCACAAAGCACGGCGAGCAGTGCAACCGGAATCCCGAATCTCCTGTTTAGTCTCATGCCTTGCGCTCTCCTCTTCTCAAGCCAGCCGCAGCGGCAGATCGCGCAGCCGCTTGCCCGTCAAGGCGAAGACGGCGTTCGCCACCGCCGGCGCGATAGGCGGCGTGCCGGGCTCGCCGGCGCCGCCGGATTTTTCATGGCTGGGCACGATGTAGACGTCGACCTGCGGCAACTCGTGCAGGCGCAGGATGCGGTAATCGTGGAAGTTGCTTTCGAGGACGCGCCCCTCTTTCATCGTCAGCTCGCTGTGGAGCGCCGCGCCGAGGCCGAAGGCGATTCCGGATTCCATCTGGGCGCGAACACCGAGCGGATTGACGCAGACGCCGCAGTCGATCGCGCAGGTCACCCGGTGCACGCGGATGTGTCCCTGATCCACGGAAACTTCGGCGACTTGCGAGACGATGCTGCCGAACGACTCGTGGACGGCGAGGCCCCGGGCGCGGCCCGCGGGCGGGGGGGTTCCCCACCCTGCCTTCTCGGCCGCCAGCTCCAGCACGGCGCGGAACCGCGGCGACTTGGCGAGCAGCGCCCGCCGGAACCCAAGCGGGTCCCGCTTGGCCGCGTGCGCCAGCTCGTCGACGAACGATTCGACGGCGAAGGCGGTGTGCGAGTTGCCCACCGAGCGCCACCAGAGGACAGGCACGCCCGGCGTGGGGGTGTGAAGCTCGACGCGGTGATGGGCGATAGCTTTCACGTACGGCGAGTCGGACGCGCCTTCCACCACCGTCGGATCGATGCCGTTCCTGATCATGCCGGCGAACGGCGAGCCGGCCACAATGGATTGCGAAACGATACGGTGGCGCCAGGCGACGGGCGTGCCGGACGCGTCCAGGGCGCCTTCCACCCGGTGGATGGCCATGGGCCGGTAATAGCCGCCGCGGATGTCGTCGTCGCGCGTCCACACGAGCTTGACCGGCTTGTCGAGCCGCTTCGCCACGTAGGCAGCCTCGACGACGAAATCCGAAGCGATGTTGGCCCGCCGGCCGAAGCCGCCGCCCAGGAAAGTCGTGTGGATCTCCACCTGCTCGGGCTTGAGACCGAAGATCGCCGCCACCCGTTCCTGATCGACGGTCTGGAACTGCGTGCCCGTCCACACCTCGCACCGGCCGGCCGTGGGGTGGACCGTACAGTTGAGAGGCTCCATGGGAGCGTGGGCGAGGTAAGGCAGGGTGTATTCGGCGACCAGTGGCGTCGCTTGGGCCGCCAGGGCTTTCTCGACGTCGCCGTTGGCCGCGGCTTGATCGCCCGCCGTTTTCGACCGCTCGAGGAACTGCGCGCGCAGGTTCGCGGTGTCGAGACCGGCGTGAGGTCCCGGATTCCAGGTGATCTGGAGCGCGTCCCGGCCGCTCTTGGCCGCCCAGAAGTGGTCGCCGACGACGGCGACGCCCATCGGCACCTCGAAGACGTCGCGCACGCCTGGAACGGCTTTCGCCGCCGTCGAGTCGAAGCTCTTCACCTTGGCACCGAAGTTGCCGTGCGCCACCACCGCGGTCAGCATCCCGGGCAACTGCACGTCCATCCCGAACTTCGCGCGGCCGGTGATCTTCTCCGGCGAGTCGAGCCGGCGGGTGGGCTTGCCGATGAGCTTCCAGTTTTCCGGAGCCTTGAGCTCGACGTGCTCAGGCGACGGAAGCTGCGCCGCCGCCGCGGCCAGGGAGCCGTAGCTCGCCCGCTTGGCGCCTGAGATCACGAAGCCGTTCTCCACCCGGCAGTCGGCCGGAGCGACGCCCCACTGTTTCGCGGCGGCTGCCACCAGGAGGGTGCGCGCCACGGCGCCGACCTGCCGGTAGCGGTCGAGCTCGGACCACGTGGTCGTCGAGCCCCCGGTCATCTGGATTGGGAAGACCGGCGAGTGGTAGACCGGGGCCGCCGGCGCGTGCTCGACGCGGATGTGGCTCCAGTCGGCCTCCAGCTCCTCGTTGACCATCATCGGCAGCGTCGTCCAGATGCCCTGGCCCATCTCGGAGTGCGCCAGGATCACCGTCACGCTCTCGTCGCTGCCGATGCGCAGGAAGGCGTTGACGGGCGGCAAGGGGGCTCTTCCGCCCTCCACGGCGGGCTGCTCTTGAGCGAACGCCAGGCGCCGCAACGGCGCCGGCACGAAGAAACCCACCACGAGGCTTCCTCCCACCAGCGCCGAGCTCTTGAGGAACGAGCGGCGCGACACGTCCGGCTGAGGAGCTTCCGCTTGAAGGATCTCGGGTTGAAGGTACTCGGGACGCATGGTCAACCCTCCATCAGCTCGGCGGCGCGGTGCACGGCGCTGCGGATGCGCTGGTAGGTGCCGCACCGGCAGAGATTGCCGCTCAGGGCGGCGTCGATGTCGGCGTCGCTCGGTTTCGGTTTGGCCTTCAGCAGGGCGGCCGCCGCCAGGATCTGTCCGGATTGGCAGTAGCCGCACTGGACGACGTCCACCTCGGTCCAGGCCCGCTGGACGGGATGATCCCCATGGAGGCTCAAGCCCTCGATGGTGGTTATGGCGCGCCCGGCGACCGCGGCGGCCGGTCGCACGCACGAGCGGACGGGCTGGCCGTCGACCAGCACCGTGCAGGCGCCGCACTGCGCCATGCCGCAACCGAACTTGGTGCCGGTCAGGCCCAGGACGTCGCGCAGCACCCAGAGCAGGGGCATGTCGTCGCTGACTGTAACTTCGTGCTCGATACCATTCACGGAGAGTTTCATCGTCGCACCTCGCCTGATCGCCGGAGGCGGCCTCCAGAGGAGAAGCCGTGGCATCGGCAGCATGATACCGCGAACCCTCCCTGAGCCTCCCGCTCAGAGAACCGGCTGCACTACAGCTCACTTGAGCAAGCGGCGCGCACTCTGAAGAGTAGACCGCGCTGGGTTCAAACCGATGTCCCGACAAAGGAGGTTTGCATGAGGAACAGAGCATTTCTGTTGGTAGCACTCGCGATTGTGCTTTTGGGTAGTGTCTCTCCCCTGGTTGCCGACAACGTCATTCGCCACGGCGTCGACACCTTCACCACCACCGCCAACGGCAGAACGTTCTACAGCTTTGCCAAGAACCCCATCCCCGCCGGCTTCTTCTGCGCCGACTCGGCGGCCTTTACCGGCCGTGTGGCTTTCCGTGGCCTGCCGGTCGAGACTGATACTCCCGGCGCGCTCCACAACGCCGATACCGTCATCGAGCGGCTCGACGACGCCGTCTTCAACGAGCGCGGCGTCGCCCAGACGCGGATCCAGTTCAAGGCCCTTTCGCTGGTCAGCATCGCCCCCCTCCAGACCGCCTGCGGCGCTTACCACGCCTACGTCACCCTCGCCGGCAATCAGCGGGTGACGTCGATGAAGATCTACCGCACCCAAGAGGGCGGCGGCCATTTCGTGTCGTCCCTCGCGGTCGACGCGAAAATCTCCTTCATTCCCGTCAAGCCAACCAAAAGCGCACGCCGCCTCGAGCTGGCCGGCAGCTTCACCTTCCCTCCCACCTCCCTGCCCTGGAGCACGACGGCTGGAGCGGCTACCAAGTCGATCGGCAACGTGATGATCGACGCCAAGGGCACCCTGAGGCCCGACACCCTGGTCTCCGGCAGCACGAACTTCTGGCCGGGCTGGCAGCCGGGCGCCGCGCTGCAAACCAAGGGCTGCGTCCAGTGCGAGCCGCCCACCTGCCACACCGATCCGGCCACCGGCGAGCAGCATTGCAACGGCGGCGTCAAAGCTTGCGCTCCAGCAGCCTGCCCGTAGTGCCTGTTCACTGAAGGGCCCGAGAGGGCCAAAGGCCTGGCGCGGCCGTTTTCGGGAGGAGTCCGGTTCAGAGAACGGGCTCCTTTTTTATTTCGCGCGACCGTTTGCAAAGCACTTCAGTCTCCAGCCCGCCGCCCGTGCCATACTGGTTACCGTGAGATCCAAGGACGCGGGATCGAAGCGTCCAGGGAGGTTTCCATGAAGCAGAGATTCTCCTCGAAAATCGCGCCATCGAGACTTGCCGCGACGATCGGACGTCTCGGCTGGCTGCTTCTTTCAGCCGCCGTTGTCTTCCCGGCCGCTTGCTCCGGAGAGACCTCGACGGGCGAGAAAAAGGAGACGGCGAAGGAGGTGGCCATGAACACTCTGGGCACGGCCGAGCAGATCCGGCTCGACGAGCCGCGGTTGAGCGTGCGGCTGCCGGTGGCCACGACCGGTCCGGCAGCCGAGCGCCTGCGCCAGGCGCTCGCCGAGCCCGCCGCCCGGTTCTCCGCCGAGCTGGTGCTCGACGGCATCACGGTCTCCAAGCCTCCGGGCGTGATGTTCAACGTCTACCTGAGCACCGCCGGGCCGAATTCGCGACGCCAGTACGTGGGAACGCTGAGCTTTTTCGGCGTGGACCACCGTTCAGGCCCGGTCGACCTTCACAGCCGCACCTTCGACGTCACCGAGCGTCTCCAGGCGCTCAAGGGCAAAGACCCTCAGCTTCCTGAGATTCAGGTGGTGTTCGAGGCCACCGACGGCACCGCCAACTCCACTACTGAAAAAGTCGGCTCGCTCCTCAACCGGCAGGCCGGCCTGCGGGTCGGCTCCGTACGACTGCAAGTGCAGGGGAAACCCTAGCGGAGGAACGGTTTGTGCTAAAGTGGGAATGACCCGGTTCCATTGAAAGGAGGGCTACGTGAAGCGCAAAATAACGGCTCGACGTGCAGTTAGTTTCGCGGTTCCAGGGATTCTCCTCGCTTTTGTCACCTCCATCGCGGTTTCCAAAGCACAGACCGCCGCCCTGGCGGCGAAGCCCGTTAAGAAGCCCGTCGCAACCGTGACGGTGGCGCCGCCGCCCCAGTTGGTGGCGCTCCGGATGAAGTTCCAGGATTTCGTCAAGGACCCGAAGCGGCTGGACGCCCTCAACAAGGCGATCGGCGTGATGAAGACCCGGAGCTCGGCGGTGAACACAACTGCCGATTACCGGCGCAGCTGGGAGTATTGGTCCGCCATGCACGGCTTCTACGGTCCCAAGGCCAAGGCCGGCCTCCTCCAGGACGCGATCGACGACGCTCCCGCGTCCAAGAAGAAGTACTTCAATGGACTCCGCGATCTTACCTATCCTCCGACGCCCGTTGGGCTGGCCGCGAAGGTCTGGGACCAGTGTCAGCACGGCACTCTCGAGTTCCTGACCTGGCACCGCATGTTCCTCTTCTACTTCGAGAAGACCCTGCAGGCCGCGGCGGGGGACCCTTCCCTCCACCTTCCCTACTGGGACTATACCGATCCCACACAGCTCCAGCTTCCCGCGCAGTTCGCCCAGCCCACGCTACCCGGCGGCAAACCCAATCCCCTCTTCGACGTTCGCCGCCGCTCGCAGACGGTCAAGCTGGACTCGAACGCCACCAACATCGACAACCTGCTGAAGCAGGCCGGTTACACCGACTTCGGGCCGGAGCTCGAGCAGCAACCGCACGGCTACGCTCATTGCACGGTCGGACCGGACTGCCCCTATCCACTGATGGGCGACGTTCCCGTTGCAGGGACCGATCCCATCTTCTGGCTTCACCATGCCAACATCGACCGCATTTTCGAGTGCTGGCTGAAGCTGGGCGGAACTGTCCCGAACAATCTCAAGAACATTCCGCACTCGTTCGTCGACGGCACCGGTACCCTGGTGACCAAGACTTACGCGACTCTGCCCATCGACTACGCCTACGACCACACCGCCAACTGCGGCCGCAAAAAAACCCTGAATTTCACAGCGTCGACCGAAGCGCTACCAGCCGTTACCTCCCTCGCGCAGGTGCAGAGCTTCCAAATCAACGGTGTGCGGTCCGCCGCCAAGCTGCCCAAGCTCAAGGCTGGGCCCACGGCGCCGGAGGCGCTCACCACATCCGGCACCGAGCTGGTCCTCAGCGACATCACCCTGGCGGGACCGCCGGGAGTGCTCTACAACGTCTACCTGAGCACCACCGGCACCAAACCGCGCAAAGCGTACGTGGCAACAGTCAGCTTCTTCGGCGTCAACCATCACGGGCACGGCACCCTCAGCCGCAAAGTCGACGTCACCGAGGCGCTCAATTCGCTGAAGGGAAAGAACGGCGAGGTCCCCGACGTCGAGGTGACGTTCGAGGCGACCGACGGCCGCGAAGGCACCAAGCCCGAGAGCCTCGAGCCGGTCTTGAACAAGAAGGCGGGCCTGAAGGTGGGTAAGATTCAACTGCAGGTCAAGAAATAGCCGGCCAATCTCTCGGTAGGGGCGGGGTTCGTCCCGCCCCTACGGTCTCGCGATGTCCTTCACCATGACGCGATCGGTTTGCTCCGCATTCCTCTCCTGAAGAGTTGACTCTACAGGTTCGACGCCGCAGGTGTGCGGGCGTGAATACGCTAAGCGACGGGCGGCACCACGACGTTGTGGATCGGCGTGATCTCAGGCGCGCCGGGATCGACGCCGATCGCCTGAAGAATGGGGCCGAGCGTCGGGCCGAACGCCTGGAAAGCCTCCATCGAATCCCAGATATCGAACACCCGAAGCTGATTGCCCGAGCCGTGACAGGCATGGTAGAGCCGGCCAGAAGGCGCGCCCGCGCCAGCCGCCTCCAGCCGGCGAATGCACTCGTCGTACTGGGCACCATCCATCGCAGCGGGTTTGAATGCGATTGCAAAGGCCATGGTTTCACCTCCCAAGAATAAACAGGTCCATCCGCCACTACGCGAGAAACCGTCCGCCTGGATGATCCCCCTGGGAGCGCCGGCGTCCCGCCGGCCTGCTAACTCCGCTTTTCCCCGCTAGTGACACCGTACTGTCATACAATGAACGCTTACCCACGAACCGACTGCTGCTAAACCGATATCGAGCGAGGAATCCATGCGAGATCAAATCTTCATCAGCTACAGCCACGCCGACAAGAAACTCAAGGACGAGCTGCTCAAACACCTGTCGCCCTATCTACGTTCAGGCGCCATCACTGCCTGGTCAGATGAGCAGCTCGCCCCTGGAGGGCAATGGTTCGACGAAATCAAGACGGCGCTGGGAAACACCCGTGCCGCGGTGCTGCTCGTGAGCCCGGATTTCCTGGCCTCGGACTTCATTGACAAGGAAGAGCTCGGACCTTTCGTGAAGGAAGCGGCAACAGGAGGCGTCAAGATCCTTTGGATTCCGATCCGCGCGTCTTCCTTCGAAGAAAC
>DATIOS010000299.1:0-9633 GCA_035472915.1 Thermoanaerobaculia bacterium | reverse complement strand
TCGATCAATGGTCCTGAGGATCTGCCGCTACTTCTCCTCTACACGGCGTCCGGGCTCGGCGTGGGAAGGATCCGGGCGCGCCGTCCTTCGCGCAGTGGCCGCGCTGGATGTCGGAGCTGGTGCGGCTTCGCTCTCCTGCTGCCGGAGCCGGAACGGCGGTCGTGGCCGTGCACGTGCGGCTGCCGCTGGGGGCGGGCGCCAAAGTCGACCCGGAAGCCCTGGCCCGGGAGCTCGCGCGCCTGGCGCCCGATCGCCGGGACGTGGCTCTGGCGTCCATCTCATGGGTCGGGGCCGAGCTGCGGGACATCGCCCTTTCCGATCTGGCGCGGTCGAGCGTCCTGGCCTTCGTCCTCGTCGGCGCGGTGGTGCTCTTCTCCTTCCACGGCCGGCTGCGGGACGCCCTCCTCGCCATGCTGCCGCTGACTCTGGGGTGCCTCTGGACCTTCGGCCTCTGGGGCGCCCTGGGCTACCCGCTGGACCTGCTGTGCGCCTTTACGGTCCCCCTGCTCCTGGGCACCGGCACGACCCTGGGGGCCAACGCCGTTCACTGGCGGCGCCTGCATCCGGAGCGGGGGATCAAGGACGCGGCCTCGGGACTGGGCCTGGGGCTTTCCCTGGCGACGCTGACGACGGTGATCGGCTTTGGCAGCCTTGCCGGTTCGCGGGTGCCGGGGTTGCGCCACGCCGGAATCCTGGTCGCCCTCGGGCTTTCCGCCTGTCTGCTGGCCACCGTCCTGGTCCTGCCGGCGCTGGAGGCGTTCCAAGCCCGCCGGCGGCCGTCGCTACCCGAACCATGGGAAAATAGCGGCGACGAGACCTCCCCACCATGAGCGTCGCTATTCCGCGCAGTATTCCGCCGCAAACGCCGCAGCAAGCGCCGCCGCACGCGCCCGAGGGCGGCTGGAGCCGGCGCCTCCTGGGGCCATTCCACGTCACCGGGGTGTTCTGGTTCCGCTTCCATCGCTTCGGGGTGACGATTCTTCCCGAGCCCGCCCTGCGATTGACGATCGAATTCTTCGCGGCGTTCTTCTGGCTCAGCCTGCGCAAGATCCGCGCCGCGGTCGCCTCCAACCTCGAGGCGGTCCTCGGGCCCTGCGGCTGGTGGGAGCGCCAGCGCCGCATCCACCGGACGTTTCTGAGCTTCGCCTGGTGCCTCTCGGAGCGTTATGAGCGGCTGAGCACGGACCGGACTTTCACCGTCGAGGCGGAAGGGCTGGACGCGTGGCACGAGCTGCTGGCTTCCGGGCGCGGTTTCATCCTGGTTACCGCGCACATGGGCGCCTGGGAGGTGGGATCGATGGTTCCGGCGTCCCGCGACTGCCGGCGCATCCACGTCGTGCGCGAGGCAGAGACCGATCCCCGGGCTCAGCAGTTCATCGAAGGGCTGATCCGGACTTGCGGCGGCGATCTCTACACCACCCATTTCGCCGAGGATGCGCACCTCGGCGTGGACCTTCTGGACGCCCTGCGGCGCAAGGAGATCGTGGCGCTTCAGGGCGACCGCCCGCGCGCCGGCGGCCGGACGGCGGAGGTCCGGCTGTTCGACCGCGCCTACTCTCTGCCCATCGGCACCGCCGCGTTGGCTCGCGCGGCCGAGGTGCCGATCGTGCCGGTCTTCGTCTTTCGCGAAGGCCGCCTGCGCTACCGCTGCATCCTGCGGCCGGCCTTCGTCGTGGCCGAAACCGCGGACCGACAGCGCGACCTCCGCGAGGCCTTGGAGCGATTCGCCGCCGACCTCGAGGCCGCCATCCGGCGGGAGCCGCATCAATGGTTCTGTTTCCGCAAGCTCTGGAAGAGAGAAGATGCGCTATAATTTCTAGGCAGATTCTCGTGCTTGTCGTCATCGCTTTGTCAATGGAGGCCGAGGTAGGGGCTGGGCCGTCGTATGGGCAAGGTGTGCCCTTACGATTCTTGATCCCTTACCAAAGGAGCAGAGCATGGCCTTCCAGAGTCGAATCGTCTTTGTGTCCCTCGCCTTCCTGCTGATCCCGGTCGCCTCCCGGTCTCAGCAAGCGATCTTCGAGGCGCCGCCTGGAGTTGACGAGCTGTCGGCTTGCGACTTCCTGCACCACGTGGTCACCTGCGATTCCTTCCACATCGAAACTTCGTCCGTCGCCGTCGGCACGAAGCTGAACCTCGGTGGCACCGTCTACGTCGTCGAGTGGATGGGACCTGGGTATTACCTGGAGTCCGGGCTCGTTCTCGAGCTCATGGGCGAGGTGTCGGCGGGGCTCAAGAACCAGCGCTGGTTCGAGGTCTACCCGAAGCAGGGGAAGATTCACATTTCGAGCTCCTGGCAAGACGGCGACCGCAACCAGCGGTTGTCCATTGCCGATACCTTGACGCTGGAGGACGGCCGTGCACTGCACATCCGCGACGTGCGGCTGCACGTGCGGGCAAGCCCAGCGCCAAAGCAATGACGGGCGGCGGGGAAGAGCTGGCCAGTTTTCAGGACGATGCGGAGATGCTAACCTTTAATGAATCAGATTCAGGCGTTCGCTCTCTGTAAGGGCGCCTCCAGCAATGAGCATTCCCCTTCCCCGTGACCGGCGGCACGGTCTACGCAAGCTCAACAACGCCGGCTTGACGGCGGTGGCGGTGGTCTGCCTCGCGCTGGGAATCTGCGCCAGCGTAACGGTCTTCAGTGTCGTCGACGCCCTGTTGCTCCGGCCTCTGCCCGGCGTGGTGGAGCAGGGCCGGATCGTTTCCCTGGGTCCGAAGCCCATAGACATCCCTGGCTTTCCACCGGGCTTCACCATGGGGGTCTCCTTTCCGACCTTCCTGCTCTATCGGGATGGCAATCGAGTCTTCTCTGGCCTCGCGGCCTACCACCCGGTGCCGCTGAATCTGGTGGCGGGGTCCGAGCCTATTCGGGTGCGGGGGCAGGTGGTCACCGACAACTACTTCAGCACCCTCGGGTTGCGTCCCGCGGCGGGACGGCTGCTGGTGCCGGGAGAAGGAGCCCGGCTGTCGGCCGCGTTGCCGGCGGTCATCAGCCATGGTCTCTGGATGCGGGTCTTCGGCGGCCGCGGGGTGGTGGGAAAAAACCTGACGCTGAATGGCAGCTCGTTCACCCTCGTCGGCGTGGCGCCGCCGGGATTCAGCGGTACCCTTTACGGCGATCCCGCGGACGTCTGGCTGCCGCTGGAGACGGCGCCACAGGTGCTGTTCACGGTGACCTCGAAAGCACTGTACCAGCCGAAGCCCGGTTGGCTCCTGTGGTTTTTCGGCCGGCTGGCTCCCGGAGTGACTCCGGAGCAGGCGCAGACCGAGATGGACCTGCTCGCCACCCGGCTTGGCCAGGGGGTGCCCAGCACGGAAGAGCCGCCCGCGCTCCAGGTGTACCCGGGCCTCGGCGTCTGGCCGGGAAATCACGACACGCTGGCTCGTCCGCTGGTGCTGGCGTCGGTCCTGGTGGGGCTCCTGATGCTGGTGGTCTGCTCCAACCTCGTCGGCCTGCTGCTGGTCAAGGCGGCGGCCCGCCAGGAGGAGATCGGTGTGCGGCTCGCCCTTGGCGTCACCCGGGGCCGGCTGGTCCGTCAGCTCCTGGTCGAGAGCCTGACGCTCGCCCTGCTGGGCGGGGCGGCCGGCTTCATCCTGGCCTTGTTCGCCATCGACGCGATTCATGGCCTGCCCCTGGGGCAGTTCCTGCCGAAGATCGACAACCTCAGGATCGACGGCAGGGCGGTTGCCTTTACCCTGGCTCTCTCGGTGGGGACGGGCGTGCTCTTCGGCCTCGTTCCCGCACTCTGGTCGACCCGGCGCGAGCTCATCCCCCTGTTGCGTCCCGGTGCCGGTAACGGCGTCCTCGACCGCGGCCGGACCCGCTTGCAGGAGATCTTCGTCGTGGGCCAGATCACGATCTCCCTGGTGCTGCTGATCAGCACGGGCCTCTTCGTGCGGACGCTCATCAACCTGCAGTCTCTGGATCCGGGTTTCGACCCCCGCCGAGTCGTCGACTTGCGGATCGATCTTCTGAGCCCGGAATACTCCGAGGCCAGGGGCGAGGCCTTCTATGACCAACTGCTAAAGGAGGTCCAGAAGCTTCCCGGGGTGGATTCGGCGGCGCTGACGCTCACGGTTCCCCTCTCGCAGACCAATGGTGCGAGGCGCCTGTCGAATCTTTGGCCGGCCGGCGGCTCCTCGCAGAAGTCGTTGCCCGTGGAGTACTTCGTCGTTTCCCCCGGCCTCTTTCACACGCTGGGAATTCCGCTCCTCCGCGGCCGTGACTTCTCCGCTGCGGACCGGCATGGCGCTCCGGGCGTCGTGATCCTGGACGAGGCGGTGGCCCTCTCGTTCTGGCCCGGCAAGGACCCGCTCGGAGAGCGTGTCCTCATGCCCGGGTGGAAGGAAGCCCGGGAAGTGGTGGGTGTCGTCCGCAGCATCCGGGTCCAGAATCACCAGGTTCCGAGGCCGCTCTTCTATCTTCCGTTGGCACAACACTACCTGCCGGGCATGGCTCTCCAGGTCAAGGCTGCGGGCGGCGAGCCCCAGCGGCTGGCAAGAGTCGTTGGCGGCGTCGTCCACCGGCTCGACCCCAATCTGGCGGTGCTGGCCAACCGGCTCGCCGACGAGGTCGAGGCCACGTTGACCCAGCCCCGGCTCTTCTCTTGGCTGCTCGGCGGCTTCAGCTTGGTGGCGCTGCTGGTCACCGGCATCGGGCTCTACGGCACCCTGGCCTTTACCGTCAGCCGGCGCACCCGCGAGCTCGGCATCCGGATGGCGCTCGGCGCCCGGTCCTCTGAGATCATGACCCTGGTGATCCGTCGCGGCCTGGCCCTCACCTTGACCGGGCTGGTTCTCGGTCTCGTCGGCGCGGCGTGGACCACCAGCGTTTTTGCCAGTCTCCTCTTCGAGGTGACGCCTACCGACCCGGCGGTTTTCATCGTCGTCGCTCTGCTGCTGACCCTGGTGGGGCTCGCCGCCAGCTCGCTGCCCGCCTACTCCGCCACCCGTGTCGATCCCATGAACGTGATCCGCCACGAGTAGAGGCGGGCTCTGGCCTCGCTCAGGAATTCGCCAGAAGAAAAGTGCTGAGGGTGCCCGCCGCCACCTCGTGGCCGGCCTTGCCGAGGGTGACCGCATATACCGAGAGCGGAAAGGCGCCCCCCTGCAGACGGGCGGTGACGCGAAAGCGGCGTCCAGCGGGCAGCGACGGCACGGTGAAGCGGGCATCGCGAATGCCCACCAGGTAACCAATCCGGGGACCCGCCGCCTCGCGCCGGCCGAGGGCCTCCAGCGCCGCGGCGGCCTGGGCGGCGGCCTCGAGGGCGAGAAAGGCGGGGAACCGGCTGTCCGCCACCAGCGGGTGGCTGGCGGGAATCTCGGCGACGGCCACGATGCCGCCCTCCGTAACCTCGGTCACTTCGCGCAGCAGGAGGGCCGGAGGCTCATGGGGAAGGAGCGCTTCCGGCGGGGGGAAGCCCGTCGCGGCATTGCCCTCGGCACCGCCGAAGCCGCCGTCCGTCGGCGCCGGACCGCTCCAGGTCTGGATCACGCCCTGGCTCACCGATGCGCCGTCACAACGCGCCTCGAACCGCGCCACTCCTTCGTCTCCGGGAACGCCGATCCGAAGCTCCAGCAGGTCGCCCGGAACCACCGGCCGGCGCAGCTTGAGGGAACGCACGGCGGCGAGCGCGACCCCTCTGCCCAGGACTTCGCCGAGGGCCCATTGGGCCAGGGCGAGGTGGGAGATGCCGGGAAGAATCGGCTGACCTGGAAAGTGCCCAATGAACAGGGAGCACCCGGCGGGGATCGCGACGGCGAAGCCATGACCCTCCTCGCCGGCGCCGCGAGGGGTCAGGCGGAGGGGACGTGTCATGAGCTGATGCGGGGACGAGCGGATTGGCAGCAGCTTAGCGGCGAGACTCGGCAGCGTCAACAAGCTGTCACCTGGGAAAGCCCGGCCGCGCCGGCACCTCGGCAAGATTCGGGAAGCGGCTGGAGATGAATCCGTTCCACGCCCGGTGCAACGCCTCGTCTGCCGCGGAGTCGAGGAGCACGTTGAGCCGGTCCAGCGACGAGCCCAGGCTCTGCGGTGAACGGCTGCGTTCCAGTGCGCAGAGCAGGGCGACCAGGTTGTCCTTGCCGGCCGCGGCCGGCACGTCGTCGTGGGTGGCGTCGAACACCACATAGGGAAGACGGGGCAGGTGGCGCTGGAGCGGGCCGGGGATCGGTTGGAACAGCTCGAAGGCGTCGCGCGGCGCGCTCCAGGGCGAGCCACCGCCGTAGAGGACCACCGGCAGCACCATCGGCAGCGGCCTTCCCCTGTGGGTTTCGCGACGGCGGAGCAACTCCTGGTAAAGCATGCCGCGGTCGGCCCAGAGGCGCACGGCGGTGTAGCGGTCGTCCGCGGCCAGCGGCTTGAGAAGCAGATAGACGGCCGCCGATCCGC
This sequence comes from Thermoanaerobaculia bacterium, assembly GCA_035472915.1. Taxonomy (GTDB): domain Bacteria; phylum Acidobacteriota; class Thermoanaerobaculia; order Multivoradales; family UBA5704; genus DATARR01. The sequence goes on along the minus strand of DATIOS010000299.1, from coordinate 3,239 downwards.
CGTGCCAGCGCAGCCGCCAGAGAAGGCTCCCGGCGAGCGGGTCCAACCTTGCCTCCACCGCGGGAATCACCCGCTGCTCCAGGGTGCTGGGGTCGAGCCATCCAATCCACTCCTCGTGCAGAAAGCCGCGCAGCAGGTCCCGCACCATGCGGGGTTGGGAAAAAAGCAGCCGGTACTCCGATTCACGTCTCTCGTCCATGGTCTTTGCATCCTCCTCCCCTATAAAGACGGAAAAACCGCCGGCGATCTTGCAACCCCTAGAGGTTCTAAGGCCAAACGCGCACGTTTTCGCGGCGCCCGTGCCACTCCGCTGGCCGAGAGGTTCGCTTCTCGGGTCAATACAGGGCCACGGTCGAGCCGTCGGCGAGGTGGGAGGCGGGTTGGGGATTGTGGAGAGTCCTGTCGGCCAGTCGCAGGGTCTCAGCGCCGAAGAAGGGGAGCCGGACACGAGCCGGAGCGACCGGCGGCAATCCTGCGGCGCCGATCAGCCGTTCCCAGATGTCACGGCGGCGGCTCCGGCGCAGGTGGATGGGGTCGATCCCATACCAGGAGACTTCCGGCTCCACCAGTTGGGCACCGTGCTGGTGACCCAGTTGCCTCAATCTCGCGTCGAGCTCCCGGGCTCGTTCCAGCAGCGTCGGCCAGGGCGCCTGGCGGCCCGGGAAGAGCAGCGAAACGGCCAGCCGGACTCCCCTGGGCGATAGCTTTTCCAGGCGGGCGAGAGGGAGGAGGGTGAGGACGATCTCGGCCTGGTGCCGCGCCAGACGGTTCAGGCAGATCTCGACCCAGCGGACGATCTCGCTAACTTCCGCGCCGTAGACGAGGTCGTTGCCGACGTCGGTGACGAAGGCGAGCGTATGGGGGGAGGGTCGATCCTCCAGGGCCTGCCAGAGGCCGCAGCCGGCGATTCCCGGCAGGTGGCGGATGAAGAGGTACCGGCTCCAGGTGCCGTAGGACCGGCCATGACCGCAAGCGGCGAAGACCTCCACGGGGCCGCCGCCGGCGCGGCGTCGCAGGAGGTTGACCACCAGCGGCAGCGATGCCCGCAGGTTGCTGGCTCCCAGCAGGACGGCACGCGGAGCGGGGGAGCGCGGGCTCACGTTTCTAGTCTGCCACGGGTTGCTATGCCGCTGGCAGCGCCTGTCGCAGGCGCTCTACGGCGTCACGAATCCAATCCTCTCCTCCGGGGGCGGCCAGCTCCTCCAGGCGGAGAGACGCCAGAGCGGCGAGGATCCGGGCCGTCCCGGCAGGCGTGCGATCCTGCTCCTGCCCGGCGTCGAAGCGCTCGAGGTTCAGGGCGGCCTCGCGGATGAGCCTTTGCAGCACGCGGAAGGCGCCGTCGGAGAGCGGCGGCTTGCCGCGGTAGAGATCCAGCCGGGCTCCGCCACGATAGCGGGGGAAATCCTCCAGGCCCAAGAAGCGCAGGAACCAACCGGCGGGGAACCTGCCCACGGCGCCGACCAGACCGGCATAGTCGGCCATCAGCTCGTCCAGCAGGTTGTTGCGCATGGAACCGAAAAGCCTACGCGTCAGGTAGTGAGCACATTCGTGGTCGCGGCGGATGACCAGCGAAAGATCCCGCCAGGTCGTCTCGTCCAGTCCCAGATCGCTGGCCGGCACAGCGCTGTAAGGGCCGTCGGAAAGGAGGATGAAGCGATCTTGATAGAGCTCCCGCTGCGGCTGGAGGCGCTTGAATTCCTCCGCCCAGGTCGCCGTCTGCCGGGCGGCAGGGGCCTCGGCTTCCCAGCGGCGCCGCAACTCGCGGATCCGGCTCCAGTTGTTGTAGCCGGCGAGCATCAGCGCCCCTTGGGCGTCGACTATGGGCTCCGGCTCGTTCTTCCGTGCCAACGCCTGGATCAGGGCCACGAACTCCGGGCGGCTGCGGACGATGAGTAGTGGGATTCTACCTGCGGGGCTGGCGTGAAGATCCACCTCGATGGCTTCAGGACGCGCGAGCTCCAAACCTGTAGCTTCCGGGATCGTTTCGACCGGCTTGCCGCGCAGCGTGGCGTCGCGATAGGCCTCGGTGCGGCTGATTCCCTCGCGGATGGGGAAGGCGAGCTGCGGCAAGAGCGTTCGCAGCACGATGAACGCGCTCTGCTCCCGGCTCTGGGCGGCCACCTCCTTCCAGAAGGCTACAAAAGGCTCGTCGGGGAGGGGAAAGCGGGTTTCCGGCCCCAGAGCTCCCAGATCGAAGAGATTCTGATTGTAGGCCAGTAGCTCCGCCGCCTCCTCGGGCTCGGCTCCCAGGTGCTTCAGCACCCAATCTTGTAGGTCTCTGCTCATGCTGTTAGGCTGAAGGAGCTTGATTCTACTGCGTAGTTCCCCGTTCCACGTCGCTGTTTCGCTGGCCGCGATTTGCGCGGCAGTCGCATTGGCGCAGCCGCCGCCGAATTCTGGTCTCAGCCTCTTGGAGGCCGTGCAGACCACCCTGGAGCGGGACCCCAATCTCGCAGTGCAGAAAGCCCGGTTGCAGAATGCGCGGGGATCGCTGGACATCGCCGCGAGTCAGTTCGACCCGGTCATCACCTCGGAGCTGGCCGAAGCGGACAATCGGACGCCGCTGACCCCCTCGTCCAGGGAGGAGAGCCGGACGCTCCAGAGCAACCTGGAAGTGAGCCAGCAGTTTCGCACTGGCCTTTCCATCGCGCCGCAGCTTCAGCTTCTGCGCACCGAGGACGTCACCGCCGGGTCCAGCGCCGGCAATGCCAGCACCGTCACCTTCGTCATCCGCCAACCGCTGCTGCGGGGGCGCGGCCGGGCGGCCACGGCGGCCGGTGAGCTTTCCGCCGCGCGGGAGTTGGTAGCCGCCCGGCTCGACCTCCGGCATCTGATCGCCCAACGGCTCGTCGCCGTAGTCACTCAATACTGGACAGCGGCGGCGGCGGCGCGCGACCTCGACGTGCTGCGGGCGAGCGAGGCGAGCTCCCGCGCCTTGCTGGAGAATACCCGCAAGCTCATCGCGGCCGACCAGGTGCCGGCGGCCGAAGTGGTGCAGCTCGAGGCCAACCTGGCGGCCAAGGAATCCGCCCGCATCGGCGGCGAGCGCCAACTTTTCACCGCCCGGCAGGACCTGGGCCGCGAGATCGGTCTGGACGGAGCGGAAATCCGCCGTCTTCCCCTTCCGGCCGATCCGTTCCCCGTCGTCCCCTCGGAGGCGGCCGCATGGCGGGGCGCGTTGGGATCGTCCTCGGCCTTGCGCATGTCGGCGTAGGGCTTGGCGAGATCGCCGTCGAGGT
>DATIOS010000298.1:0-2214 GCA_035472915.1 Thermoanaerobaculia bacterium | reverse complement strand
CCAAGAGGCGGCGCACAATCTGCCAGCGGCGCGATCCACGCCGGTCCACGATGAGTACGGGCATCGTCTCGTCCTTTCCTGGTCCCGGCGGCTTGACGCCGCCGGGAGTGACTGCTGCTCTTGCTGGGGGGGCCACCGGCTGGCGGTTCAGCGCCTGGGAATGACGATCTCCTGGGCGCCGGCCTGGAACGTCAGCTCACCGCCCTCCAGATCCACTTCGATCCGCTCGATGGCCTCGCCGCCGTGCTGATTGATGAGGATGTCCGACACTTTGTCCTGGATGTGCCGCTGGATGGCGCGACGCAACGGCCGTGCCCCCGTCGAAGGCTCGACTCCCGCCTTGGCCAACAGCCACTCCTTGGCCGGATCCGAGATCTCCACCCGGAGGCCCCTCTCGGCGAGAGTACGGTTGACGTCCTCGACGAGGATGTCGACGATCGCCCGCAGGTCGCTCTCACTCAGCGGATTGAATACGATTACCTCGTCGATGCGATTGATGAACTCCGGGCTGAAGGTGCGCCGCAGCTCGGCCAGGATTTCCTCTTCGAGGCGCTGGAAGCTCGCCTCCTGACTCCCCTCGCCAAATCCCATGCGGCCGCCGCGCAGCACCAGCTTGCTGCCGATGTTCGAGGTCATCAGCACCAGGGTGTTGCGAAAATCCACCTGGTTGCCGTAGGCGTCCGTGAGCTGACCGTCCTCCAGGATCTGCAGGAGCAGGTTGGCCACGTCGGGATGCGCCTTCTCGATCTCGTCGAACAGGATCAGCGAGTAGGGCTGGCGCCGCACCCTCTCGGTGAGCTGACCGCCTTCCTCGTGCCCGACGTAACCCGGCGGCGAGCCGATGAGCTTGGAGACCGCGTGCTTCTCCATGTACTCCGACATGTCGAACCGCACCAGCGCCCGCTGGTTGCCGAAGAGGAACTCCGAGAGCTGCCGGGCGACCTCGGTCTTGCCCACGCCCGAGGGGCCAAGGAAGATGAACGAGCCCACCGGCCGCTGCGGATTGGACACCCCCAGCCGGGAACGGCGGATGGCCCGGCTGATGGCGCTGATCGAGCGGTCCTGGCCCACCACCCGGTGCCTCAGGATCTCCTCCATCTGCAGCAGCCTCGCCGCCTCCTCGCTTTGCAGGGCGGCCACCGGAATGCCCGTCCACGATGAGATGACCTCCTCGATGTCGTGGCGAGTCACTTCCAGCACGCCCGTCTCGTCCGCCGCCACGCTCATGCGCTCCAAGTCTTCGCGCAGCTCGATCTCCCGCTCCCGCAGATAGACAGCGCGCTCGAAGTCCTTGTCGGAGATGGCGACCTTCATCTCCTTGACCACCTGGCGGATCTCCTGCTCCAGGCGGCGCAGGTTCTGCGTGTCGCGCACCCGGCGCAGCTTCACCCGGGCACCGGCCTCGTCGATGACGTCGATGGCCTTGTCCGGCAGGTGGCGGTCGGGAATGTAGCGGCTCGACTGGTAGATCGCCGTGCGCAGCGCCTCGGCGCGGTAGCGCACCTTGTGGAACGACTCGTAGCGGTCCTTGACTCCCTCGAGGATCTCCTGGGTCTGCTCCGGGGTCGGCGGATTGACCTGGATGGCCTGGAATCGGCGCAGCAGCGAGCGGTCCTTTTCGATATATTTGCGATATTCCTTGAGCGTCGTCGCGCCGATGCAGGAGATCTCGCCGCGCGACAGGGCCGGCTTCAGGATATTGGCGGCGTCGAGCGAGCCCTCGGCCGAGCCGGCGCCGATGAGAGAGTGGATCTCGTCGATGAAGACGATGAGCTCGCGGCTCTCCTTGAGCTCCTTGAGGATGCCCTTCAGCCGCTCCTCGAACTGGCCGCGGTACTTGGTGCCGGCGACGATGAGCGACAGGTCGAGCGCCATGATCCGCTTGTTGGCCAGGAAGATGGGCACCCGGCCCTCGATGATGCGCTGCGCCAGACCCTCGACGATGGCCGTCTTGCCGACGCCCGGCTCGCCCAGCAGGATGGGGTTGTTCTTGGTGCGGCGGGAGAGGATCTGGATGATGCGGTCCACCTCCTCGTCGCGGCCGATGAGCGGATCGAACGACTGCTCGGCGGCGAGGGCCGTCAGGTCGCGTCCATACTCCGAGAGGAAGGGCAGCTCCTTCTTCTGCTGCGAAGCCTCGCGCTCCTTGGCGATGGCCAGCACTTCCTCGCGCACCGTGTAGACGTCGAACCCGTGCTGGGCCAGGATGCGCAT
>DATIOS010000297.1:0-1784 GCA_035472915.1 Thermoanaerobaculia bacterium | reverse complement strand
AGAGGCGAGGGTGATAGCAGTAATGGGGAACGAGGACGCCGGCCTTGAGGCCCGCGTCGATCACGTTGGTGCCGGCCTCCACCTCCACGGTGCGGTCGTTGATGGTGACTTTGGGCACGGTCTCTTTACGCTCCGTTCTCGAAATAGCGCGGCTGGGGGAAGGGGCACGCCCGTTCGCGCACGTGCTGCTCGATCTCCTCGGGGAAGCGATCGACCAGCGACTTGACGGGGCCGATCGCCGCGTCGCCCAGGGCGCACAGCGACTGGCCGCCGATGTTCTTGCAGATCGACAGCAGCTTCTGGGCGTCGCTCTCCGTGCCCTCGCCGTGCTCCAGGCGCTTCAGCACCAGCTCCATCCAGTTTGTGCCCTCGCGGCAGGGAGTGCATTGGCCGCACGATTCGTGATTGAAGAACTTCGCGAGCCGCGCCACCGAACGCACCATGCAGGTCGTTTCGTCCATCACGATCACGGCCGCCGAGCCCAGCATGGAGCCGGCCTTGGCCACGGTGTCGAAATCCATTTTGATGTCGATCTGGTCCGGCTTGAGGATGGGAGCCGAAGCGCCGCCCGGAATGAACGCCTTGAGCTGCCGCCCGTGCCACATGCCGCCCGCCCCGTCCAGCAACTCCCGGAAGGTGACGCCGATGGGATATTCATACGTCCCCGGCCGGTCCACGTGGCCGGAGATGGCGTAGAGCTTGGGTCCCGTATTGCGCTCGTCGGTGCCGATCGACTTGAACCAGTCGGCGCCGCGGGTGAGGATGTGGGGGACGTTGCACAGCGTCTCGACGTTGTTGATGACGGTGGGCGCGCCGAAGGCGCCGACGATCGCCGGGAACGGCGGTTTCACCCGCGGCTGGCCGCGCTTGCCCTCCAGCGACTCGAGCATCCCCGTCTCTTCGCCGCAGATGTAGGCGCCGGCGCCGCGGTGGACGTACATGTTCAGCTGGAAGCCCGAGCCGAGGACGCTGTCGCCCAGGATGCCGGCTTGATAGGCCTCTTTCAAGGCCTGTTCGAGGATCGCCGTGGACTTGGTGTACTCGCCGCGGATGTAGATGTAGCAGGTGTTCGCGGCCACCGCGTAGCAGCAGATGGCGCACCCTTCGATGAGCTGGTGCGGATCGTTTTCCATCAACAGCCGGTCCTTGAAGGTGCCCGGCTCGGACTCGTCAGCGTTGCAGACGAGGTACCGCGGCTTGTCCTGCTCGTTGTCCTTCCGCTTGGGGATGAAGCTCCACTTCATGCCGGCGGGGAAACCGGCGCCGCCGCGTCCGCGCAGCCCCGATTTCTTGACCTCGTCGATGACGGCGTCGGGTTGCAGAGTCAACGCCTTGGCCAGCCCCTCGTAACCGCCGAGCTGGCGATAGCCTTTGAGGGTGAGCGCCTCCGGCTTGCCGACGTTCTTCGTGAGGACCGGCTCGAACGCCATTACTTCAGCCCCTTGACGATCTGCCGCACCCGGTTGGGGGTGAGGTTCTCGTGGTAATCGTCGTCCACCATCATCATCGGCGCCGTGTCGCAGGAGCCCAGGCACTCGAAATGAATGTAAGAGCAGCGGCCGTCCGCCGTCACTTCCTCCTCGCCCACGCCCAGCTCCTGATGGAGGATTTCCAGAACCTCCTCGGCCCCCCGGAGCTGGCACGAGAGGTTGTTGCAGACGCGGATGCGGTGACGGCCGACCCGATTCTGATGGAAGAGGTCGTAGAAAGTGACGACGCCGTAGACCTTGGCGACCGGCAGGTCGAGCTCGGCGGCCACGGCGGCTATGGCCTCGTCCGGCAGC
>DATIOS010000296.1:0-3057 GCA_035472915.1 Thermoanaerobaculia bacterium | reverse complement strand
CCAACACGGCGATCTTCAGCCTCATCGACGCTCTCCTCCTCCGCACGCTTCCCGTCCGCGACGCCACCCGGCTGGTGGCCGTCGGCAATCCGGCGCGGGTCGGCTCCATGTCCTCGGGCAGTGTGCGCAACGACCTTTTCTCGTGCCCGCTGTACGAGCAGATCCGCAGTCAGAACCAGGTGTTCACCGACGTCTTCGCCTCCGGCCGTACCGGCAAGCTGACCGTCGGCACGTCATCTTCCTCCGAGAAGACTGAAACGGCGCGCGGCCGGCTGGTCAGCGGCAACTACTTCTCGCTTCTTGGTGTAAACGCCTTTCGCGGACGCACCTTCACCGCGCAGGAGGATCGCGGTTCCGGGGCGGCGCCCTTCGTGGTCATCAGCCATGGGTACTGGCAAAAGCATTTCGCTCGCGAGGATGCGGTGATCGGCCGGAGAATTCTGCTCAACGGCTTTCCGTTCACCATCATTGGCGTCGCGCCGCCGGAGTTCTTCGGCGACATCGTGGGCGTCCCCACCGAGATTTGGATTCCCCTGTCGATGCAGGGCCAGGTCAATCCCGGTCGCGTCTACAAGGACCGGTGGGATGTCGGTTGGCTCCTCCTGATGGGGCGGCTCAAGCCGGGCGTGTCGATCGCGCGGGCGCGGGCCGAGATCAACGTCCTCTTCCCGCGAATTCTCGCCGAGCGGGCGGGTTCGAGCTTCTCCCGCGACTTGCTGCCCCGCACGGACCAAATGGGAGTGGAGGTCACGCCCGGCGCGGCAGGCTTCTCGGCCCTTCGCCGCGAGTTCTCGCAGCCCCTGTTTACCCTGATGGGCATCGTCGCGCTGGTGCTGGTGGTGGCCTGCGCCAACGTCGCCAATCTCCTGCTCGAACGGGCGATGGCGCGCCGCAAGGAGATCGCGGTCCGGCTGGCTCTCGGCGCCGGCCCGGCCCGGCTGATCCGTCAGCTTCTCACCGAGAGCGTCCTGCTCTCCGCCCTGGGCGGCGCGCTGGGTCTGCTCTTCGCTCTCTGGGCCGGTACGGCGCTCCTGCGGTTGGTGGGTGTCTCCACCTCGGCGGCGCTCGACCTTCATCCCGATCCTCTCGTCCTGGCCTTCACGGCCGGCGTCTCGATCGTCACCGGTCTTCTCTTCGGATTGGCGCCCGCGCTGCGCGCCACCCGCGTCGAGCTCGCTCCCACTCTCAAGGAGAGCGCCCGCAGTGTGGCAGGGAGCGGCTCCGGATCTCGCTGGCCGCTCGCCAAGCTGCTGGTCGTCGCACAGTTCGCCGTCTCGCTTCTCCTGGTGACCGGCGCCGGCCTCTTCGTGCGGACGCTGCAGAATCTCCAGCACCTCGACCTCGGATACGCCCGCGACAGCCTCCTGCTGGTCAACGTCGATCCGGTCATGGCAGGCTACAAAGGAGCCCGCCTTGCGAGCTTTCCCCTCGAGCTGGCCGAGCGCCTGCAGGCCCTCCCCGGCGTGACCGCGGTCAGTTACTCCGAAAACGGCATCTTCAGCGGCACCGAGTCTTCCACGTCGGTCCGCGTCGAGGGCTTCAAGTCGCCCCCGTCCGGCGATCCCTCTGTCAACTATGACCGGGTGGGCGCCGGCTACTTCCGGACGATCGGCATTCCGCTGCTCGACGGCCGCGACTTCGGGCCGCGGGACGGAGTCGGCGCGCCGCGCGTCGCGGTGGTCAACGAGGCCATGGCGAAGCATTTTTTCGCGGCGGGGAATCCAATCGGCAAGCGCCTGGTGCTCACCGGCCCGCCGGACCTCGACTTCGAGATCGTTGGCGTGGCTCGCGATGTCCGGGACCACGATCTGCGCGCCGCGGTGCCGCCGCGCTTCTACATCCCCTTGCTGCAGTCCGGCGATTTCGACGTCGCGCCGAACTTCGAAATCCGCACCCGCACGCCGGCGGCGCTCGTCGAGCCGATCCGCCGGTCGCTCCAGGCCTTCGATCGCAACCTGCCGATGCGGGATCTCGCCCCGCTGACCAGCATGATCGACGACTCCATTACGAATGAACGGATCATCGCCAAGCTCTCGGCCGTCTTCGGCGTGCTTGGCTTGCTGCTCGCCTCCTTGGGTCTCTACGGCGTCATCTCCTACACCATCGCCCGGCGCGTCAACGAGATCGGCATTCGCATGGCGCTGGGAGCAAGACGCCCACGCGTCCTGTGGATGGTGTTGAGCGAAACCCTCGTGCTGGCGCTGGCCGGTATCGTGCTGGGCGTGCCCGCGGCTCTCGGCTTGGCGGGTGTCGTGAAGAGCCGGCTCTTTGGCCTCTCCGCCTCAGATCCCGCGACTCTTGCTACGGCCACCGGCGTCCTGATCCTTGTCGCCGTTCTCGCCGGCGTGATCCCGGGCTCCCGTGCCACCCGAGTCAATCCCGTTCAGGCGCTCCGTTACGAATGAAGCGGGTGCCAGTCCGCCACCCTATCGCCGGTAGAACCGTGCCGTGATCGTCTTGCCGCCCTCCTCGTCGCGGTACTCCAGCCGGTCGGCGAGGCGGGCGATGGCGCCGAGGCCGGTGCCCAGGCCGCCGCGGCGGAGGATGAGGGCGGGATCGATGGGACCCTGATCGTCGTTGCCGTCGATCATCGCCAGCTTGAGGTCGCGGATCGGGGGGCCGACGTCGTGGGCTTCGACGATGATCTCGCCCTGGGGAGGCGAGTCGGGATCGAGGGTCAGGACGATCTCTCCCCGGATCCCGTGCTTGACGATGTTCGAGGCCAGCTCGGAGACGACGATGGCCACTTCCATGGCGCGGCGGGTGTCGAAGCCGAAGTCGCGGGCCATCCGGCCGGAATGGCTGCTCACCGCCACGACCTCGCTCCGTCCCAGGACCGCATCATCACGGTGAGTGTGGCTTCGTAGAGCAGTTTCTCGTCCACGCCTTCGAGCAGATGGCGGTCGTGATCTTGATCGGCCTTGTCGAGTGACTGGATCAGTACCTCGACGGCTCGCCGCACCTGATAGCCGAGTTGGTCCGTGACCTCTTGCTGGTTTTTGGCGCTCTCCTTGAGCATCTCTTCCAGCGTGTCGGTTTCAGCGACGGCGAAGAAAC
>DATIOS010000295.1:0-2906 GCA_035472915.1 Thermoanaerobaculia bacterium | reverse complement strand
GGCCAGGTACTCGCCCTGCGCCAGGACATCCTTCCGCAGTCGATTACCGACGAGCTGAAAAACCTGCTGGACCGCCTGCCGGTGGTCCCCTTCGACCGCTACCTGGAGCTGATCGAGACCGACGTCAAACGGCCCATCGCCGAGATGTACTCCTGGGTGGACCCGATTCCCACCGGCTCGGCCTCGATCGCCCAGATCCATCGCGCCACCACCCGCGAAGGGGCGTCGGTAATTATCAAGGTGGTCAAGCCGGGAATCCGCGAGACGCTCAACCGCGACGCCGTCCTGCTGCGCGCGCTCGGCGCCATCCTCCAGTTCCTCATCCCCCGCTATCGACCCAAGCAGCTCATCAAGGAGTTCGTGGAGTACACCCGCCGCGAGGTCGATCTGCGGCGCGAGGCGGACAACGCCGAGACGTTCACCGCCAACTTCCACGATCTGCCGGGCGTGGCGTTCCCGAAGATCTACCGCCAATACAGCAGCATCGGCGTGCTGTGCATGGAGTTCCTGAGCGGCTTCAAACCCGGCTCGCCAGAGACTCTCGCCCTCTCGGACGAGGACCGCGACCTGCTGGTGGATCTCGGCGCCGCGAGCATCATCCGCATGCTCTTCCAGGACGGCTTCTTCCACGCCGATCTCCACCCTGGCAATCTCATCATCCTGCCCGGACCGCGTTTGGGTTTCATCGACCTTGGCATGGTGGGGCGCTTCGACAGCGACCTGCGGCGCACCTTCCTCTACTACTACTACACCCTGGTGATGGGCGACGCCGAGGGCGCCGCCCGCTATCTCGGCGCCATCGCCCAGCCGGGACCGGGCGCCGATCCCACGGGGTTCCGCCGCGAGGTGACGGAAATCCTCCTGCGCTGGAACCGCAGCTCGAGCTTCCGCGAGTTCTCGCTCGCCCAGCTCATCATGCGCTGCGTCAACCTCGGCGCCCAGCACAACCTCTACTTCCCGGTGGAGATGGTGTTGATGGTCAAGGCCCTCGTCACTTTCGAGGGTGTGGGCCAGATCCTGAAGCCGGGAATCGACGTGGCCGCCGTGTCGCAGACCCACGCCAACGCCATCTTCCGCGCCCAGTTCAGCCCGCAACATCTGTTCAAGGAAGTGCTGCGCGCCGGCCCCGAGGTGCTCGAGGCGCTCGCCAAGGCCCCGAACCTCATCACCGAGGGGCTGCGGCTGCTCGAACGGACCACCCGGCAGTCCCCCTCGAATCCCCTGGCAGGCATTCGCGGCACGCTCTTCGGCGGTTTCTGCATGGTGGCCGGCGCCGTGCTCGCCGGGGCCCGCGGGCCTTGGCCGGTGTGGGCGGTGCTCTTCGCAGTGGGCATCGGCACGGCGCTGCACCGCGACCGCCGGTAGCAAAGTGCGCGCCGAACCTCCGTTCCTGACTTGCAGAATCTTGCGCTCTCGCGGCGGAAAGGGCGCGACCAGGTGACAGTGTATTGCAGCCGTGGTACACTAGGCCAATCGGAACCCGAAACGCTTCGAGAGGGCGGAGATCAAGGAGAAGGTATGAGGATTTCCAGGCAGTGCATTCTGTTGACGTTGCTCCTGGCTTTCACCGGCGTCGCCGCCGGTTGGAGCCAGCCGGCGGTAATGGTGACGGACATCAACACGACGCAGGAGGACCTCGGCTTCACTCTCTTGACCTATCCGGGTTTCATCTCGTTGGGATCGAAGACGGTCTTCAGTCAAGACGACGGCATCCACGGCCTGGAGCTGTGGACAACGGACGGCACGGCCGCGGGCACCGCCCTTACCAGGGATATCTGTCCGGGCGCGTGCTGGGCCATCCTGCGGGCCGGCACGGTGTGGAACGGCGTCTACTACTTCGGCGCCGACGACGGCGTCCACGGCCTGGAGCTGTGGCGGAGCGACGGCACGACGGCCGGCACCTCGATGGTGGTGGACCTCAATCCCGGGCTGCCGGGCGGCTTCGGCGGCGTCCTGGTGGCCGGCGGCACGCTCTACCTGGCCGCCGACGACGGCGTTCATGGCAGGGAGCTGTGGAAGACGGACGGCACGGCCGCCGGCACCCATCTCGTGGCCGACATCAACCCCGGCCCGGCGGGCTCGGACCCGCGCCTGTGGCTGGACGCCGGCGGCAAGCTGCTGCTCAACGCCGACGACGGCGTGCACGGCCGCGAGCCCTGGATTTCCGACGGCACCCCCGGCGGCACGACGCTGCTCGCGGACGTCAAGCCCGGTGCCGGCTCGTCGAGCCCGCCGTTCGCCTCGGCCTGGGCCGACGCCGCCGCACTGCCGGGCGGCAGCTTCGTATTTCAAGCGGATGACGGCGTCCATGGCGTCGAGCTCTGGGTCTCCGACGGCACCCCCGGCGGCACCAGCCTGCTCAAGGACATCGCGCCGGGCGCCGGCGACTCCACGCCCTTCAATCTGGTGAATCTCGGTGGACGCATCCTGTTTCGCGCCTACGAGCCCACCGACGGTCTGGAGCTGTGGGCCACCGACGGCACCGCGGCCGGCACCGTCCTGGTCAAGGACATCAATCCCGGTCCAGGTGGCGCCAACCCATTCCAGCTCACTCCCCTGGGCGGTCAGGTCTACTTCGAGGCCGAGGACGGTGTCAACGGCCGGGAGCTCTGGCGCACCGACGGCACGGCCGCGGGAACGGTCCTGGTCAAGGACATCCATCCCGGCTCCGCCGGCGCGTTCTCGGTGTTCAACCGCTTCGAGATCACGGCCCTGGGCAGTGCCGTCTACTTCTGGGCCGACGATGGCGTGGTGGGCTTCGAGCTTTGGAAATCCGACGGCACGGCGGCCGGCACCACGCTGGTCAAGGACGTCTGGCCGGGGCCGCTCTCGGGTTTCGCCGGGGGCTTCGCGGGGATGGCGGTGGCGAACAGCAAGCTCTTCTTCCTCGGTTTGAGCCCCGACGG
>DATIOS010000294.1:0-4092 GCA_035472915.1 Thermoanaerobaculia bacterium | reverse complement strand
ACGGTGGCGGCATCGCTGGGTTCGAGCTGGACGGCAAGGTCGAAGTCGGCGGTGATCTTGGCTGATGCCTCTTGGTCAGATCGCAGTCCGGATGGGCAGGAGACGAACACTGGGATGCGAAGTGGCGGAATGATCAGGGGCATTTGAACCTCCAACTGATGTACAGTTTGCGGCGGTGGCTGGCAGCGAGTTTATGCAACGGCGGCTTTGGGTCCGCATCGAGCTAATCTGCTTGGGCTCTTGAGCTTGACATCGACCCAACCTCTTCGTCAACGTCCCAGTTGCCACCTTCCGTAACTCTTTGGAGGCCGGAGAGCCTAAGACTCCATGAAGCAGCCGTCGCCTCGGATAGACGCTCCGACAGGGTTGAGATATTCTAGAATTCAAGAGTTCGGTTGAGCCTCATGCTGCGCCTTTTTGCCCTCGCGCTTCTCCTGCTGCTCCCGGCGGCCGCCTCGGCGCAGGAGCTCGACGCGGCGGTCGCCGCCTTGGTGCGGATCTCCGGCACTCGCGGCGGTACGCCCGTCCGCGGGAGCGGCTTCGTGGTCGCCCTGGCGAGCGACAGAGCGACGATAGTCACCGCCTCCCATGTCATCGAGGGCGTCGAGCAGCTCGAGGTGAGCTTCGCGGTCGATACCACCACGTCCCGTCCGGCCGGGACCGTGCTCGGGATGGATTCCGGCAACCCGCGAGGGCTGGCCGCGTTTCAGGTGCGCGGTACGCTGCCTTCCGGGCTGACCGCGCTCAACTTCGATATCGAGTCCCGCCTGCTGCGGGGTGAGGAGCTCTATCTCATGGGCTTCCCGCAGATGGCCACGGCCCCGCTCACCCTGCGGCGGGTCTTCTCCGGCCCGGCCGGCAATCTCCTGCAGCTCGATATGCCCGTGGGCGAGGGTTTCTCCGGCTCTCCCGTGCTGCGCAAGGGAAGAGTCGTGGGGGTGGTCGTCGACGAGGATACCCAGCTCACCTTCGCGGTCAAGGCCCTGGTGGCGCAGGACGCGGTCCTCGGCTGGGGTGCCCAGCTCGGAGGCCCGAGCGACCCTACGGAGCCGCCCCCGCGGGCACGCACGGACACCGGGAAATGTGTTCCCGGAGAGCAGCGCTCCGTCAAGGGCATCGCCTTCGTCCACCTCTGCGGTGGGACCTTCGTCATGGGCTCGGCCAAAGATGACCCGACCGCCGACGCCGACGAGAAGCCGGCCCATCCCGTTACCTTGAGCGAGCTCTGGATGGGCAAGACCGAGATCACCAACGGGCAATACGGATTCCTCCTCCAGAAGTACCACGAAGGCGAGGTCAACCTGCCGGTCGTCGATGCCACCTGGGAGAACGCCGAGGCCGCCTGCCGTTCCCTGGGAGGCCGTCTGCCCACCGAGGCCGAGTGGGAATACGCCGCGCGCGCCGGGAGCACGACGGCCTGGGCCTTCGGAGCCGACGAGAGGCACCTCGGCGACTACGCCTGGTTCAGAGACAACGCCGGCGGCAAGCCTCACCCGGTCGGGACGAAGAAGGCGAACGCCTGGGGCCTCCACGATCTCTACGGCAACGCCTGGGAGTGGGTGGCCGACTGGTACGGCCTCTACTCGGGAGGAGCCCAAACCGACCCCACGGGTCCCGCCAAGGGCGAGCAGCACATTCTCAGGGGAGGTTGCTTCGCCAACCGAGCCGAGCACCTGCGAACCACCAATCGCCATTGGCAGATGCCCGGCGAGCAGGCCCCCTACTTCGGTTTCCGCTGCGTGCTCGGCGCGCAGACACCGGCAACGCCATGAGCGCCAGGGCGATGCAAAGGGGCCGGCTCCCGCGAAGCCGGCGGAGAGGGCGGGCGCTATTGGCGCTCCTCGTCCTGGGCGCCCTGCCGCTGCTCGCCCAGTACGACCCAAAGCTCCAGTATCAGAAGCGCGACAACCGCTTCGAGGGCATCAAGCCCAAGCCGGTGAGCGGCTATGACGTCGAGCTGCTTTCGGCGCTCGTCGCCGAGCGCGAACCGAGCGCCTCCTGGCCGCACACTCTGCGCGTCAGGTTCTACCTCCCGGCCGCCGAGCCGGTCTTCCTGACCGTCCGCCAGCCGCGGCCCAAAACCGTCTACTACTGGCTCGACAAGGTCGTGCCGCCAACTCCCTGGCGGGCGATGGCGTGGAACGAGTTCTCCTGGTTCACGGAGCCGGTCTTGAAGCAACTGACCGCGACAGGCGTGGACGATCTGGGCGTCGTCGTGCGCCTCCGCCAAAGCGACCCTTCGAAGCGGG
Organism: Thermoanaerobaculia bacterium; assembly: GCA_035472915.1. Taxonomy (GTDB): domain Bacteria; phylum Acidobacteriota; class Thermoanaerobaculia; order Multivoradales; family UBA5704; genus DATARR01. The sequence continues at coordinate 1,843 of DATIOS010000294.1, read as the reverse complement.
AGACGGTCGCCCCGGCGGCGCTCTTCCACACCGAGCCGCCCGCGGTGCCGGGTGGCTACCGCTTCACCTTCAAGACCAATGGCACTGCCTTCGTGACGAGCAGGATCTACCGCGGTGACAAAGAGGTCTTCCGGCGGCCGCAGAACCAGGAGAAGGGCGGTAGCCCTTTCACGCTCAGTTGGAATGCCCAGGGCCAACCGGAAGGGGAGTACCGCCTCGAGCTCTCCGGCTACTTCGCCGACAACACCCCGCTCGCCAAAGAGGTTCTCTTCTACCACCGGCCTTCCTGGAAATGATCGGCGCACCCGGGAAGCGGCCTCCTCGAGGGGATAAGAAGGCGGCGCCGCGCCGGTGGCTCACGCTCCTCGGGCTCATCCTGCCGACCGCGGTGCTCCTGCCGCTGGTCCTGCTCTCGACCTTCTGGCACGTTCGCACTCACGTCCTGCTCGAGCTCGCGACCACGCGGCTCGCCTTCACCCTCGGCGGGACGGAGCGCCGCGAGCTCCTCGACCGCTCGGTCGCGTTCTCCTCGCTCGTCGTCGAGAAATGCCGGAGCGTCGAATTCACCGCCGAGAAGCTCGAGGTCGCCGATCCGCGGCAGTTGGTGCCTGCCACCGGACCCGGTGAGGCGCCCCACTTCCCGGCCGCGGCCTGGCGGGAGCTCTCCCCGACGGCCCCGTTGAAGCTCACGTGCCTCGATCCGGCGGCCAAGCTGACGCTCACGAACCCGGACCCGGCCGCCGATCAGGTGGGGATCCTCGATCGCATCCATTTCGAGCCGGGCTCGCAAGTGATTCTCGAGATCGTGCCCGACCTCAAGCCCGCCTTGAGCCTCGAAATCGAAACGCCTCAGGAGCTCAACCTGCACCTCGGTCCCACCGCGGAGCTCGCGACCGACTTTGTCCGGCCCGGAGATCTAAAAATGCCGTTCAAGGGCGACCTCCTGACCTACCGGGCTTGGCTCCCGGAAGCGGCGCGGACGCTCTCCGTGACGAGCGGCGAGCACGGGCTGGTCCTGATCATAACGCCCGCCCGAGCCTCCGCCGCGCAGCTCTTCCGCGAGCCGCTGGACCTGCCGCTCGCCGCCGTCGAGCTACTCGAGGAGGATCTCGAAGGGACGGTCAACTCTGCACTCCACGACAAGGCGACTCTGCGCTATCCGGACTTTCCCGCCATCCCCGCCGTGACAATCGAGAAGGGCCAGGCCCTGGGGTTGAGCGGCCTGTCGCAAGCCCGGCTGAGCGGCCTCGCGCTCGACCCCAAGAAGGGCGCGCTCACCGTGCGCTTCGACGGCATCGCCGCCCATGCCGCCACGAAGGCCGGAGCGTTCGCCGCCGACCAACGTCTGACCCTCTTCCAAACCCTCCGCTACAACGGGCGCTGGGGGCTCCTGACCGCGGCGTTCCTGTGGCTCATCTCGACGACCAAAGCGATCTTCGAGCTCGTGAAGAAAATTCGGGAGGGATGAGGCTACCGTCGTCAGATCCGCACGGCGTCGATCACATACTGGCCGCCGAGGGGAAGCCAAGCGAGCCGCGCTTCGAGCCACCGCCAGAGGGCTCCGCGCCAGGGGAAAAAGAGAATGTAGCGGGAGCGGATGTCGGAAAGGCCGGCGGCCGTGAGCCTGCGCCTGGCTTCGGGTTGCGCGAGAAGGACTGCGTCGCGGTCCAGCTCGCAGCGGCCGACTACCAGACGGGTCAACGGATTCCACGGGTTGTGCTCGCACAGCAGGACGAGGCCACCGTGCCTGGTGATGCGCGCCGCCTCGGCCAGGAAGGCCGTGCGGCGGTCGACGGGCACATGGTGAAGGACGCAGACGGCGATCACCAGATGGAAGCTCTCG
>DATIOS010000293.1:0-6760 GCA_035472915.1 Thermoanaerobaculia bacterium | reverse complement strand
GGGCCCGGCGCGCCGGCCCGACCCCGTGCCGGAGCTCTCCCGCTCCAGCGTCTGCGATCTCCAGCACCTCGACGACCTCACCCAGGTGCTGCTCAAGGCGGGAGCGGTGAAGGAGACCCTCGAGCACATCGGCAAGGTCGCGATGCCGTTCGATCCCGAGCTGATCACCGGCGAGCCCTGGCACTACCGCCTGCGCACCCAGGTCCACACCGCCATCGATCCGGTGACCGGAGCGGTGCTGGTCGGCTATCACGCGCGGGGAACCAACGAGGTCATCCCCGTCACCCGCTGCCCGCTGCTGGTGCCGGAGCTGGAGGCGTTTCTCGTCGAGCTGCCGGCGCATTTGACCCTCCACGCACCGGACCCGCCGAAGCGGCTGGACCTGGCGGCGGGCGACGGCGGCGCCATCACTATTTCGCCGGTGATCGAGGGCCTGCAACATGGCGAGGTCTCCACGAAGGTGGGGGACTTCACCTACTTTTACGACTCGCGCTGCTTTTTCCAGGCCCATCGCGGCCTTCTGCCGAAGCTGGTGGAGGCGACGGTCGGCCCCTGGGAGGGAGAGACGGCGGTGGACCTCTACTCTGGAGTCGGACTCTTCACCCTCCCCCTGTCGCGGCGCTACCAGCGGGTGATCGCCATCGAAGGCGACCCGATCGGCGCGCGCTTTGGGCGGATGAACGTCAAGCGCAACCGGGTCACCAACGTCGAGGCGCTCAACAAAGCCGTCGAGAGCTGGGTCCGCGAGATGCCGGAGAGGGTGGACCGGGTCGTGGTGGATCCGCCGCGAGGGGGGCTGTCCAAGGACGTGCGCCACGCCCTGCTGCTCCGCCGGCCGGCGCGCATCACCTACGTCTCCTGCCACCCGGCCGCCCTGGCCCGCGATCTCCGCGAGCTCATGGACGCCTACCGTATCGAGCACCTCGCCTTCGTCGATCTCTTTCCCCAGACCGGCCACATGGAGGTCCTGGTCCAACTCGTCGTCAAGGAGTCGGGAGAACAGTAGCCGCGGGTGGCGCAGATCTCTGGCACCGATTCTGCAATCCTTATTAGATAGCCGCGAGATGGGCTGAGAGGGAGATTTCTGTGATGGCCGAGAGCTTCTCTGTGCCGAAGAGTTTTCGGGCCGCTCAACGAGGTCGAATTCTCGCCTGTTGTTCAGTCGTGGCTCTCCTCACCCTGGCGTCGGGCTGCACCATGCTCTCGGTCGACAAGCGGAGCTTCTACCGCTTCGACCAACCCTCCGCCATGGAGGACGCAGCCTTCCGCCGCTCGCTCGATGCCTTTGGCAACACGATGGTCGGCGGCAATCGCGTCGAAATCCTGAACAACGGCGACGCCATCTTTCCCGCCATGACCGGGGCGATCCGCGAGGCCAAGGCGACGGTCAATCTCGAGTCCTACATCTTCAAGAACGACAAGGCCGGCGGGATCATCGCCGACGCTCCGATCGCCGCGGCGAGGCGGGGCATCGAGGTGCGCGTGATGGTCGACGCCACGGGCAGCAGCCGCTCCGGGCCGCTCCTCGATCGCATGCGGAAAGCGGGCGTCAAGGCCTACGTGTTCCATCCCATCCGGCTGTGGAGCCTCTACAAGATCGGCCGCCGTACGCACCGCAAGATCCTGGTGGTCGACGGCACCATCAGTTTCACCGGCGGCTTCTGCATCGCGAACTCCTGGCTCGGAGACGCCCGCAATCCCGACGAGTGGCGGGACATGATGGTGCGGGCCACCGGACCCGTCTCGGCGCAGATGCAGGCGATCTTCGGCGAGGACTGGACATACACCACCGGCGAGATCCTGGCGGGCGACAAGTTCTACCCGCACATCGAGCCGGTGGGCGAGACCCTGGCGCAGGGGATCAAGGTGTCGCGTGGCGATTCGTCGTCGCTCGCCGCGATGCTCTACTACGTGGCGATTGAATCGGCCCGCAAGTCGATCCACATCCAGAACGCCTATTTCGTTCCCGACGCCCAGATCCGTGCCGCGTTCATCCGCGCGGCGCGGCGCGGCGTCGACGTGCGGATCATGGTCCCCGGCCGGCACAACGACATGCCGCTCGTGCGCATGGCCTCGCGCCTGCACTACGGCGATCTCCTCAAAGGGGGAGTCCATATCCTGGAGTACAACCGCACGATGATGCACAACAAGAACGCCGTCGTCGACGGCATCTTCAGCACCGTCGGCTCGATCAACTTCGATGCCCGCTCGCTGCTCGAGAACAACGAGGACAGCCTCTCCTTCTACGACCGCGACTTCGGAGCGAAGATGGAGGCGACCTTCGCCGAGGACGCGAAGCACTGCCGCGAAGTCACCTGGACGAGCTGGAAGCAGCGCGGTCTCGAGCAGCGGCTTGCGGAGCTGGTTTCTATCTTCTTCAAGCCGCTGTTCTGAAGCGTTTCCAGCCCTATCGGTGAGTGCGGCGTCCCAATCGACCGTCGCCTGGGCTCCAATCGTCCATCGTTTGGGCTCCAATCGTCGGTCGTTTGGGCTGGGTTCGGAGGACGCTTGGAGCCCATCGAGCATCGCTTGGACTGGGTCCGGAGAACGATTGGAGCGGATGCTCTCCCGCTTGGACTCCAATCGACGGCCGATTGGACTGGGATTGGAGGACGATTGGAGTCGAGAGCCTGCGTGACAACCCTCGCCCCCTTCCTCTATCTTTGTCCCCTCTATGGCCGGCACCTCCGTTTCTGAAGACGGCTCCCAGGGGTTCGTGCGCGAGCTCGGGCTGCTCGACTCGGTGATGATCGTCACCGGGTCGATGATCGGCTCCGGCATCTTCATCGTCTCGGCCAACATTGCCCGCCAGGTCGGCTCTGCGGGGTGGCTGCTGGCGGCGTGGATCGTCAGCGGACTGCTGGTGATGGCGGCGGCCCTCTCGTTTGGCGAGCTGGCGGCCATGATGCCGCGGGTGGGCGGCCAGTACGTTTTTCTGCGGGAGGCGTATTCGCCGCTGCTGGGCTTCCTCTATGGCTGGACCTTCTTCCTGGTCATCCAGACCGGCACCATCGCCGCCGTGGCCGTCGCCTTCGCGCGCTTCCTGGGAGTGATCGCACCGGGGGTTTCCTCCACGACGTTCCTGATCAAGCCGATCGACATCTCTCCCGGCTACGCCGTCAGCCTCTCCGTCCAGCAACTCGTGGCCGTCCTGCTCGTCGTGGTGCTGAGCCTGGTCAACGCCTTTGGCCTGCGGACGGGCAAGCTGATCCAGAACGTCCTGACGGCGGTGAAGACCCTGGCACTGGCGGCGCTGATCGTGCTCGGCCTTCTCGTAGGCCGCAACGCCATCGCCCTGGCCGCCAACTTTTCCTCGTTCTCGGCGATGTGGACGCCCCGGGACGCCGTCACGATCACGCCGGACCTGCTGCCGGTGTCGCCGATCTCGGCGCAGCAGGGAGGACTGGCGCTGCTGGCTGTGTTCCTGATCGCTCTCGTGGGCCCGCTCTTCTCGGCCAGCGCCTGGAACGACGTCACCTTCGCGGCGGCGGAGATCCGAAACCCAAGGCGCAACCTGCCGCTGGCCCTGGCGGCCGGGGTGGGTTTGGTGTGCCTGCTCTACGTCCTGGCCAACGTGGCCTACCTGGCGACGCTGCCGCTCGCGGCCATCCGCGGGGCGCCTGAGGACCGGGTGGCCACGGCGGCGTTGCAGGCGATCCTCGGCGGCGGGGGAGCGTCGATCATGGCGGTGGCCATCATGATCTCGACGTTCGGCTGCAACAATGGGCTCATCCTCGCCGGCGCCCGGGTTTACTACGCCATGGCGCGGGACGGCCTCTTCTTCCGCGCCGCCGGCCGTCTCAACCGCTGGCGCGTGCCCGGCGTGGGACTGGCGATCCAGTGCGTCTGGACAGCACTGCTGGTAATTCCTCGTACCCGGCTGCGCGACGCCTCCGGCGCCCTGGTCGTCGACAAGGCGACAGGCGCCCCGCAATACGGCAACCTCTACACCAATCTCCTGGAATACGTGGTCTTTGCCGTGCTGCTGTTCTATGTCATCACCCTGATCGGCCTCTTCATCCTGCGGCGGAAGCGGCCGGACGCCGAGCGCCCCTATCGTGTCTGGGGCTACCCCGCGGTGCCGCTGTTCTACATCGTGGGCGCGACTTTGGTGGTGATTGCGCTGTTGCTCTACCGGACGCAGACGACCTGGCCGGGACTGCTCTTCGTGCTCACCGGCGTTCCCGTCTACTTCCTGTGGCGGCGGTTCGGTACGCGCGCCTCGAGCTAAGGTCCATCATGCCCCGGCGTTACGAAGCCTCCTTGGGGACTGCGGCCCCGTCACTTCCCTTGAAGCTCGGCACGGCGTTGCTCGCCCGCTTGCACCACGGCTACAGCCGGGCCGACCTGCGGGCGGACGTGCTGGCGGGCGTCGTGGTGGGCATCGTGGCCCTGCCACTCTCGATGGCTCTGGCGGTGGCCTCCGGAGTGGCCCCACAGCACGGCCTGTACACGGCGATCGTGGCGGGAAGCGTCGTCGCGGCCCTGGGAGGCTCGATGGTGCAGGTCTCGGGCCCCACGGCGGCTTTTGTGGTGCTCCTCGCTCCCATCTCCGCCAAGTTCGGCCTCGGCGGATTGATCCTCGCGACGCTCATGGCGGGCATCCTGCTCGTGGCCATGGGCGCCGGGAAGCTGGGAAGCCTAATTCAGTTCGTTCCCTATCCGGTGACCACCGGCTTCACGGCCGGCATCGCCGTGGTCATCGCCACTCTGCAGCTCAAGGACTTCCTGGGTCTCACGGTGGCGAAAATGCCGGAGACCTACCTGGAGAAGGTGGCGGCCCTGGCGCAGGCCGTCCCTAGTCTGCGCTGGCAGGACTTGGGCATCGGCCTCTTCACTCTGGCCATCCTGATTCTCTGGCCTCGGGTGACCCGCAAGGTGCCTGGGCCGCTGATCGCCCTGGCCCTTGGCGGTGTCTTGGCCTATCTATTGACTCTCTGGGTCCCGGGCTTCGCGGTGGCGACGATCCACAGCCGTTTCCTGGACGGTATCCCCCAGCGTCCGCCCATGCCCGTGCTCCCCTGGCACCTGCCGGGACCGGACGGCCATCCTCTCGGCCTCTCATTCGGACTGATCCGCGCCCTGGTGCCTTCGGCCTTTGCCATCGCCATGCTGGGAGCCATCGAGTCGCTGCTGTCAGCCGTGGTGGCGGACGGCATGACGGGCGGCTCCCACGATCCGGACGCCGAGCTGGTGGCTCAAGGAGTGGGCAACCTCGTGGCGCCTTTCTTCGGCGGCATCGCCGCCACCGGGGCGCTGGCGCGCACGGCCACCAACGTCCGCTCCGGGGCGCGCTCGCCGCTGGCGGCCATCTTCCACTCTGGATTCGTGCTGCTCGCCGTGCTGTTGTTCTCGCCGGTCCTCAATTACCTGCCCATGGCTTCGCTGGCCGCCCTGTTGCTGATCGTGGCCTGGAACATGAGCGAGGTGAAGCACTTTGCTCATGCCATGCGGGTGGCGCCGCGCAGCGACGTCGTCGTGCTGCTGATGTGCTTCGGCCTGACGGTGATTTTCGACATGGTGGTCTCGGTGACGGCCGGCATTGTCCTGGCGGCGCTCCTATTCATGCGGCGCATGGCCGAGGTCTCGAACGTCCGCCTGGTGGATCAGCATCCCATCGCCACCCAGGGGCTGCCAAAGGACGTGCTGATCTACGAGGTGGCGGGGCCGCTCTTCTTCGGCGCGGCGCAGAAGGCGATGAGCGCTCTTCAGCGGGTGCCCACAGGAATCAGCGTCGTCCTCCTCGACCTCTCCTCGGTGCCGGCAATGGACGGCACGGGTCTAGTCAGCCTCGAATCGGCGGTGGCGCGCCTGCATCAACTCGGCATGTTCGTGGTGCTGGGAGGAGTCCAGGGCCAGCCCCTGCGCGTCCTCGCCCGCTCCGGCATCCGCGAGCACCGGGACCGGATTGCCGTCCACCGCACGATGGAGCGGGCGGTGGCGACGGCGATCGGGCATTCGCGGGCGGGCGTGATTCCAGGATAGAGAGGCTATGATCCTCGCATCATGATTACGCGGATCGAAGCGCTGGGATACCGCTGTCTCCGCTACGTTAGCCAGCCTCTGGGTCCGTTCCACGTCCTCGTTGGGCCCAATGCGAGTGGCAAGACGACCTTTCTAGACGTGATCGCTTTCCTTGGGCGGCTGGTATCGGACGGTCCCGATGCCGCGATCGAGGAGAGGACGAAAAACTTCTACGACCTCGTCTGGCGCGGTAGAGAGCCTCGGTTCGAACTGGCAATCGAGGCTAGGATTCCCGATGGGTTGCGGAGGCGTTTAAGGGAAAGCGAGTTCGACACAATCCGCTATGAGGTCGTGTTAGTACTCGATCCTGTAACTCAGGAACGTGGCTTGAGGGAGGAGTATGCCTTTCTGAAAAGGCAGGTCCCGCCAGACATTCGGTCCCGAGCACAGTTTCCGGACACGGCCCAGATTCCTGATACAATCGTGGAGGCCGGGAAAGACCTAGAGGCGCCCATTCTAGTACTCAAGGATCCGACAGGCCCAGACTCCTTTTTATCGGAAATGCCCGAATCAGAAGATGGATATCCAAGTTTTAGACTGGGTCCCAGACGTTCAGCTCTACAACACCTTCCAGCCCATGAATGGAACTATCCCGTCAGTTTTTGGCTAAAGGAGCTAGCGGGGACTGGCTGCGCCGCTACGAGAAGGTCTGGCGACGGACTTTCGCCCGGCTCGGCCGGCTGACCCCGGCGCGCCGCGCCGCCCTGGCCGACCTGTTGCAAGCCGCGGCGGCAAC
>DATIOS010000292.1:0-7562 GCA_035472915.1 Thermoanaerobaculia bacterium | reverse complement strand
CCGGGACATCGTCGTCGCTTTCGTGGGTAAGCCACATCGCATCGACGATCGTGGAAGCCAAGTCCTGAAATCCCTGAAGGAGATCGGCTTCGATCAGTATTACCAGGCGGAACAGACCGGCTGGGTGCTCTATCTGGAGGGTTCCACCGATCTCGCCATCCTGCGAGCTTTCGCCGCAGTACTGAAGCACCCTGCACGCGAAGCCCTCGAACGCCCCTTCGTGCATTATGTGGAGAATCAGCCCCGGAAAGCTCAGGAACACTTCTACGGGCTGCGGGAAGCCCGGCAAGACCTCCAAGGCTTCGCTCTGTTCGACCGGCTTCCACAGTCCCTCGAATCCCGGCCTCACCTCGAACAGAAACAGTGGAACCGACGTGAGATCGAGAGCTATCTTTGCTCCCGCGAGACCCTTTTGGAATGGGCCCAGCGAGAAGGCGAGAGCAATGGTGGGGGACCCATCTTCGGCCTGAGCTGGCGACAGCAGATGGAGGCCTCCATCGCCCAGGTGGAGAGTGCATTGGTGGTCCTCGGCCGGTCGCCCTGGTCCCCGGATCTCAAGGCTTCAGACGAGTTCCTGAACCCCCTTTTTGAGCACTTCTTCAAGACGCTTGGATTGCCCAATCTGATGCGGAAAACCGACTATCACGCCCTGGCACGATACGTTTCCGCCGAGACGCTCGATCCGGAGGTCGGCGAGACCCTGGATACGATCCTGGCGGTCTGTCGGCGCGCCCGCCCCTTGGAGGCAACACCGGAGACCGGACCATCCCAGGTCTAGGACGTCGAAAAGCTCCGGAGAGGCAATCTGACAAACTAGCGCCCCGTGCACGGCCTCCCGATCCTACCGCTACTCCTTTTTGCCTTGACTTACGCCGGTCTCGCGCTGGGCGGCGTGCCGTTCCTCAAGCTCGACCGCACGGGCTTCGCCATCCTGGGCGCAATGGCGTTTCTGGCAACCGGCACGATCACGGTCGATCAGGCGGTGAAGGCGGTCGACGCGCCAACCGTCGTCGTGCTGTTCGGCATGATGCTGCTCTCGGCCCAGTATCGCGCCTCCGGTCTCTACACGGCCATCGGCCGGCGGCTCGCCCGGGTGGAGGACCCACGGCGCCTGCTTTTGGGAACGATAGGCGTGGCCGCGCTCCTCTCCGCCCTGCTCACCAACGACGTCACCTGCTTCGCTCTAACGCCGCTGCTTGCCGGCGCCTTGCTGGCTTCGGGACGGAACCCCCTCCCCTACCTTCTGGCCCTGGCCTGCGCCAGCAACATCGGCAGCGCCCTGACGCCGATCGGCAATCCGCAGAACATCCTCATCGCCCAAAGTCTCCACCTTCCCTTCCAACACTTCTTGCTGGCTTGCGCGGCGCCGGTCGGGCTCTCTCTTATCGCGGTGTACGTGCTGCTTGCCCGCCGGGTGGCCGGCGTGGGTGGTGCCGCAAACCGGGAACAAGCGCTTGCAATCGCCAATCAAGAGGACATTCCCCTCCGAAAATGGCCGGCCCTGAAAGCCATCGCCTTGACCGTCGTCGCCATCGCTCTCTTCCTCACCCCGGTGCCCGCGCCGCTGACCGCGCTCGGTGTGGCAGGGGCGGTGCTCACCAGCCGCCGCCTGCACAGCCGCGACATGATGGCGCTGGTGGACTGGAACCTCCTTGCCCTGTTCGTCGGCCTGTTCGTCGTCGGCAAGGGATTCGAGCTCTCCGGCTGGACCGCGGCCGCCCGTGACGGCCTCACAGCCGCCGGGCTCGACCTCACCCATCCAGCGGTCCTGATCCTCGTGATTACGCTGCTCTGCCTGGCGGTGGGCAACGTGCCGGCGGTGATGTTGCTTCTCCCCTTCGCCGGCCATCAGCCTGCCAGCGGCTACGCCCTCGCGCTCTCCAGCACCTTCGCGGGCAACGCCGTGCTGGTGGGGAGCATCGCCAACCTCATCGTGGCCGAGCAGGCCGGCCGGCTGGGAATCCGCTTCGGCTTCCGCGAGCACCTGGGCACCGGGTTACCCCTGACCCTCATCTCGCTGGCCCTTGCAGCCGCCGCGATGCTGCTTTGGTGAGCTTGCCGCGCGGAAAAAGGGTGGGTAGAGGGAAGCCCCCGGGGAGGAGGCGTCCCTCTACCCGAGGGGAGAGAGGGAAAAAAACGCGGGTGCCGTCGTAATAGGGCTCAGAAGCGCATCCTCAGGTGATCGAGGTCCTCGCCATGGATCAGCGCCGGACCCGGCTGGTGAGTCGAATCCTCGAAGAACCGGCGGACCTGCAACGGGTCCGCGTGCGCCAGGCGGTGGTAGAAGCGGAGGGCCGTTTCGACCTCCGTCCGCCAGAGCCCGCAACGCTCTTCCGAGGGTTCGCGGCGGTCTTCCCCTTCCTGGGAGGAGGTGACATAGGTGCTGTGGCTGCACACGTGCCGCGCCCAACAGCCGCGGCAGGGGGGCTCGGCGTCGCCCAAGGCCTCCCCGTCGTCCTCGCCCCAGGGGCTTGGCGCCGGCCGAAGGTCCATGCGGTCCAGGAAGGAGCGTGGATAGATGTCTGCCACGGGCATCAGGCCGCCGAAGCGGCTGCGCTCGCCATACAGGGAATCCAGCGGCTCACAGTGCATCAAACGGTCGACGATCCGGGTCAGGGGCCTGAAATCAACCGGCAGGCGCTGGGCGGTGAGGGCATCGGACATCTCATCGCACACCTTCAGCAGGTCGGCGTGAGCCTCGCGCAACCGGCCCCGTCCCGCCTCCCTGCCTGCCGCGGAATCCTCAAGAAACGTCGCGTCCAAGTGGCGAATGCCCGTTCGCTTCGCCCACTCCCAGACGTCGAGCAGCCGCCCCTGATCCAGCACGCAGTGCACCGTCAGCCGCTCGTGCAGCCGATCCAGCAGCAGGCGCACAGCCGGTTCAGCGTTCCAGGCCGCAACGCCGAGCCCGGCATCGTTTCGCGCCGGATAGCTGCCACAGAGCAGCCGCACCTGGATCGGCAGTCCCGCGAGGAGGTCGGCCACCGCGGGCGTCACTTCCCGGGCGTCGAGAGTGAGATCGAAAGCCACCTCCTGGTGCAAGACGGCGGCCTGACGGGACGCCGCCACCACGATCCGCTCGAGCACTCCGCGGGCCGGAAGCGCCCCGCCCCAGCTCAGATGGAGCTTGACGCGGCCGGCGCCGGCGCTCTGCGGCAGCACGAAGCCGATGATCTCCAGGGCCGTTTCCTCTCGCGCCTGCTCGATGCGGGCGTGGAGCTCGCCGTCCACCCGGTAGATCGTCCCCATGCTCCAGCCCCCGTCCAGCTCCTGAGCACCGGCCCCCTCGGCAAGGGCGGCCCAGCTCGCTCCGCCCTCGCTGGTCAGCAAGTCCTCGCTGGCCAGCCAGCCCAGAACGCTTTCGTCCAGGTCCCCGGTCTCCAAAGCCGGCGCGATGTGGAACTGCAGCTCCTCGGGCACCTCCACCACCGCCGCCCGCTCCAGGTCGTAGATCAGACTGCAGGAGCCGTTCTCCTCGATCAGGGAATGCAGACCGCGCAATCGCAGGGCACCGGGCATCGGCATGGCAACGACGGGAAGCATGGCTCGTCCTCCTTGAAGGCCGGCGACGGCTCAGCCAGCACCCCCTAAGTCCGAGTGTCCGGGACGTCTGAACCATTTCGCCTCTAAAGTCATCGTTTCCGCTGGGCCGCTTTTCGGGACAAGAATCCTCAACTTTCTTCCCGCGGCCGTTTTTTCAGGTTTTGCGAGGAAGAAGTGATCGCGCAGGGGCGGTGGAAAAACCGCCCCATGCGCGGCAGGAAAATAGCTAGCGGACGGGGGGTCCAGGCTTCAACCAGCGGTCGAGCCAGGAGAGCACGGTGTCGTGCCAGAGGACGCTGTTGGCGGGCTTGAGCACCCAGTGGTTTTCATCCGGGAAGTAGAGGAATTGGCTGGGAATGCCCCGGCGCTGCAAGGTCGTGAAGGTGGCGATCCCCTGGTTGTCCGGCACCCGGTAGTCGAGACCGCCGTGGACCACCAGCTCCGGCGTTTTCCAGCGCTCGACGAAATTCGCTGGATTGTGCTTCTCGTAGTTGGCGGCGCTCTGCCAGTAGGGACCGCCGTTCTCCCACTCGGGGAACCAGAGCTCCTCGGTGCCGTAGTACATCATCCGTTGATCGAAGATGCCGTCGTGCACCACCAGACAGCGGAAGCGGTCCGGCCAGTTGCCGGCGATCCAGTTGATCATGTAGCCGCCGTAGGAGGCGCCGAGGGCGCACGCCCGGTCGCCGTCGAGCCAGGGATAGCGGGTGACGGCGGCCTCCAAGCCCTTCTGGAGGTCGACCAGCGGCTTGCCGCCCCAGTCCATGCGGATGGCGTCGGTGAACGCCTGGCCGTAGCCGGTCGAGCCGTGGAAGTCGATCATCACCACGCCGTAGCCGGCGCCGGCGTAGGCCTGAGCATTCCACCGATAGTGAAACTCGTTGTTGAAGGATCCCTGCGGCCCGCCGTGGATGAGGAAAGCCACCGGATACTTCTTTCCCGGCTCGAAGCCCGCGGGCTTGACGGCCCAGCCGTAGACCGTGTCGCCGCCCGCGCCCTGGAAAGAGAACTGCTCGGGCTCGCCCAGCCGTGCGGCCGCCACGCGGCCGGCGTTGACGTGGGTGATCTGGTTGACACCAGCTCCGTCGCGGCGCACCGTGTACAGTTCCACGGGCGAGCGCAGATCGTCGCGGCCGAAGACGATGCGGTCGCCGGCCAGCTTGGGAGCCCGAACGTGACCCTGAGCGACCAGCTTGGTCACCTTGCCGGTCGCCACGTCGATGGCGAAGAGCGGCACCTGGCCGACGTCCTCGGCGGTGGCGTAGAGCGTGCGGCCGTCGGCGGAGAATTGCACTCCATCGGGCGAACGGTCCCACTCCTCGGCGAGGGTCCGCTGGCGGCCGCTGGCGAGATCCATCAGCTTGATGCGCAGCCGGTCGGCCTCGAAACCCGGGCGGGACATGGCGAGCCAGGCCAGCGTCTTGCCGTCGGGCGAAAAGGCCGGGAGATTGTCGGTCGCGGTATTGGCGGCGGTCAGGTTGCGGGGCGGTTGCGAGCCGTCCACTGGCACCAGGAACAAATCGAGATTGGTGGACCAGGGCTCCTCGGCGCCCACGTTCCGGGCGGCGAAGACGATGGACCGGCCGTCGGGTGCGAAGGCGTACTCCTCCGTGCCACCGAAGGGCTTGGAGGGAGTGTCAGCGTTCAACCCCCGGGAGACGTCCACCGGCTCGCCGCCGGCCACCGGCATCACGAACAAGTGCGAGCGCTGGCCCTCGCTCCAGGTGTCCCAGTGGCGGAAAAAGCCAGTTCCCCCCTGGTAAAACTTGCCGCTCGACTTGTTCTTCGCCTGGGCGTCCAGCCGCTCCTTGGTGCAGGCCAGGGTGGGGCAATCGACATAGACGTCGAGGCTGAAAGCGAGCCGCGAGCCGTCGGGCGAGACCGTGAGGTTCGAGACGTCGAGCGGCAGCTTGGTGATCTGCACCGGGTCGCCGCCGCCGATCGGCAGACGCCAGACCTGGCTCGAGCCGGAGCGGGTGGAGAGGAAGTAGAGGCTCTTGCCGTCCGGCGACCAGCGTGGGTTGTTGTCCGCCGCGGGATCGGAGGTCAGCCGGGTCAAACCGGTGCCGTCCGTATTCACCAGCCAGAGGTCGAACCGCCCCTTGTTGGCCTCCAGGTCCGTAGTACGGAGCTCGAAGGCCACCTTGTCACCCTGGGGCGATGGCTCGGGATCGCTGATCCGCTCCATGGCGAGCAGGTCGTGAACTGTGAACGGATGGGGCTCCGCCGCCGCGGCCGGGACTGCAAGGGCGAGCAGAGGAAGGACGAGAAGCAGTCTGCGCATCAGGATCTCCTGGATCTGGAGTTGGTTCAAAGCAGGGAGACTCTAACTCAGGATGAATCGGCAGGCGGACGACTTCTGCCACCCCTTCCTGGCTTGGGGCGACCACCTCGCCCTCTCGAAGGGCCTGGCGGATGGGCCATCCGACATGACGGATGGCTCGTCGGTCGTGACGGATGGAACATCCGACGTGACGGATGACTCGTCGGTCGTGACCGATGGAACGTCCGTCATGACGAATGGAACGTCGGACGTGACGGATGGCTCGTCGGTCATGACGGATGACTCGTCGGTCGTGACGGATGAGCCGTCGGTCATGACGAATGAACCATCGGACGTGACGGATGAGCCGTCGGTCGCGCCGGATGAGCCGTTCGTCGTGACGGATGCGACGTAGGGCCAGCCCCCACGCCGCCCTTACCGGCAGTGCCCGTCCCTCTCCAGGTACTGGATGCGATCCTCGACGTGCTCCAGGTCGTCGGCCTCGTCATCCCGAATCACGCAGGTGGACGACCAGCGGCGCAGTAAATTATACTACGCATGCGGTGAATTCTACTGCACCAAACCTGATCCTCGAGCAGCTCCTGGGCTCGCGGCTCCGCGCCAAGGCTCTGAGCTGGCTTCTATCCCATCCGGGCGAGAGGTTTTTCGTCCGCCAGCTCGCTGCATCGCTGGGCGAAGACTCGACCAACCTCAGTCGCGAGCTCGCTCGCCTGGAGGGTATGGGGATCGTCACCGGCGTTCGCGAAGGTCATCAGAAGTATTTCCAGGCCGACCCTGAAAGTTCCATCTACCCCGAGCTCCGCGGCTTGGTGGCAAAGACATCGGGCGTCAGCGACCTCCTGCGCGAAGTCCTCCGGCCCCTGTCTCCTCGAATCGAGGTTGCCTTTGTTTTCGGCTCCATCGCCGCGGGCAAGGAGACGGCGGCAAGCGACGTCGACGTGCTCGTGATCGGGAGCGCGCATCTGAAAGATCTCGTGGAAGCTTTCGGCCCGGTGCAGGAGCGTCTCGGCCGTGAGGTGAATCCGACGATCTATCCTGTCCCGGAGTTCCGTGAGAAAATCACCCGCGGCCATCATTTCCTGAAAGGGGTTCTTCAGGGACCCAAAATCTTCTTGATCGGGAGCTCGCGTGAGCTTGAACGATTGGTTGAAGTTCGGTTGGCTGACTGAGCACAAGACCACTGCCCAGGAGATCGGAGAGCTCCTGGGCCTCGTAGAGCGCGATCTGGTCGACGCGGAGCTGGACGCCTTGAGCGCGGACTGGAAGCTCAACATCGCTTACAATGCCGCCCTCCAAGCTGCCACGACCGCCCTGGCGGCGTGCGGATATCGGGCGGCGCGCGAGGCCCACCACTACCGGGTGATCCAGTCTCTCCGTGACACAATAGGGGCATCGGGGAGCCTGGTCGCACGCCTGGACGTGTTCCGAAAAAAACGAAATCAGGGAGGCTATGAACGGGCCGGCGTCATCTCCGAGCAGGAGGCCGAAGAGATGATCGAGCTGGCTCGTGAGATCGATTCGGCCGTTCGCCGCTGGCTCGCGGTTCATCGCCCCGATCTGCTTTGAAGGGCGAAATGCGAAGCGCCGAGGCTCTGACGGTGATTGGTGCGGGTCCCGCCGGACTGACGGCGGCGATCCTCGGCTGCCGGGCGGGCCGGAAGGTGACCGTCTACGAGCGCCGGAAGGACGTGTGTGCCTGTTCATCGGGGCGATGGGCAAGTCTGCGCAGGTGCCC
>DATIOS010000291.1:0-4218 GCA_035472915.1 Thermoanaerobaculia bacterium | reverse complement strand
CTCGGCAAATCTGAAATGCTGGCGTTCCAGGCGTCGAACCGCGGCGGCGTCCTCCGGGTCTGTGTGGTGGGGGAGAGGGTGAGGCTCGGCGGACAGGCGGTCACCATCCTGGCAGGCCGCCTGCTCGCCGATTGAGGGCCGCGTCCTACGGCTCGGAGGCGTCGGGTCCGTCGGTTCGCAGGGCTCGCGCCAGCGTATCGTGGAGGTAGCGAAGAAAGCGGTGGAAGCCGTCGAGCATCTCGCTCATGGCCCGTTCCTCCTCGGGCGGCAGGGCTTGGCGCCGGCCGAGGATCCGCTGCACATCCAGCCGCTCGCTCGCCGGCGCTGCCGTGGCAGGAGCCGCGGCTCCGTCCTCTTCGCTGCCGGCCCCTTCGCCCCGGCGCCGCATCCCCTCGGGCTTGCCGTTGATGATCTGAATGGCGTTGTGCAAGTCGTTCAGATCGCAAGCGAGAGTATCGAGAACCTTCTCCAGGGTCTCGAGCGACGGCCGCTGTCGGCCCGTTTCATAGGCCGAGAGCATGCCCTTGGTGATGCCGGCGGCGTCGGCCACCTCGTACTGCTTCCTGCCGCGCCGGTCCCGCAGCCAGCGAAGAGCCTGGCCGAGACCGTTCAAGATGGGTGTGCGCACGATGCATGTCTCCTAAGATCCCTTCAGGGATCTTGGTGGTCGTTTGTTCGTTCCACCAATGCACCCAGCATAGGCGTAACAAGAGCGTAAGTCAAGACCCTTGGAGGCGTAAATTACGCTCCCAGCCGTGCCGCCGGTTCACCTCCGGGCTCGGGGCGGAGCAGATTTGCAGTGCGGAGCGAAGCAGGGTAGAACTTGTCCCGTTCTGTGCTGTCAGTCAGCACTAGAGAGAGTTGGACGAACCCGCCTGGGGAGAGCTTGCCGCATGGAAATCAGGAAGGTCGGCGTCGTCGGCGCCGGAGTGATGGGAGTGGGGCTGGGCCAAAGCCTGGCGCAGACCGGACATGAGGCGGTGCTGGTGGACGTCTCTGCTGCGGTCCTGCAACGAGCCCGAGAGGAAATCCGCCAGGGGCTGCGGTTTCGGGGCCTGTTTCAGAAAGGCGAAAAGCGGGAGGACTCCGAGACGGTCCTCGGACGAATCACCTTCACCACCGACCTGGCGGCTCTCGCCGACGTCGACTTCCTCATCGAGAACGTGCCCGAGAAGTGGGAGATCAAGCGCGATCTCTATCCGCGTCTCGACGCCGTCTGCCCGCAGCGGGCGGTGTTCGCCGTCAATACCTCGTGCATCTCCATCACCCGCGTGGCCGGCCTTACCGGGCGGCCCGACCGGGTGCTCGGCATGCACTTCATGAATCCAGTCCCGCTGAAGCCCATGGTGGAGGCGATACGCGCCTTCCACACCAGCGACGAGACGCTGGAGACCGCCCGCCAACTGCTGCGCCAGATGGGCAAGGACTGCATCGTCGTGGGCGACCTGCCGGGCTTCGTCTCCAACCGGATCTTGATGCTCACCGTCAACGAGGCGGTCTTCGTCCTACAGGACGGCGTCGCCACGGCCGAGCAGGTGGACCAGCTCTTCAAGACCTGCTTCGGGCACAAGATGGGGCCGCTTGAAACCGCGGACCTCATCGGCCTCGACACCATCCTCTATTCGATCGAAGTGTTGTACGAAAGCTACAACGACTCCAAATTCAGACCCTCGCCGCTGCTCAAGAAGATGGTCGACGCCGGCCTCCTCGGCCGCAAGAGCGGTAAGGGTTTCTACGACTACGGCATCGGCCGCTAGGAAACCCCATGGACGAAACTCAGGTCAAGATCAAGGAATTTCTGTCGCGGTTCCTGAAGAGCCACGACTTGCAAATCGACGAGGACATTTTCGCGCTCGGCTTCGTGAGCTCGTTGCTGGCCATGCAGCTCGTGGCCTTCGTCGAAAAGGAGTTCGGCATTCAGGTCGAGGACGCCGATCTCGACCTCGACAACTTCCGTTCCATCCGGGCGATCTCGGATCTCGTCGCGCGAAAGAGCGCGCCGGCAACGGCCTGAACCGGCATGAAGCTGGAGCTGACGGTCGTCCAGCGCGCGGCGCGAGACGAGTTTCGTGACTTCGTGTCGGCGGAGATCCATCCCCACGCCGACCGCTGGGACCGCGAGGCGGCGATCTCCCGCAAGGTGATCGATGCGCTACGCGCCCGTGACTATCTCGGCTCCAACGTCGTCGGGAAGTATGGCGGCGTGGGTCGCGACATGATCACCTACGGCCTGCTCACCGAGGAGATTGCCCGCGGCTGCTCCTCGGTGCGTTCGTTATTGACGGTGCACGACATGGTCGCGCATGCCATCCAGCGCTGGGGCAGCCCGGAGCAGCGGCAGAGCTACCTGCCGGCGCTGGCCCGCGGCAAAGTGCTGGCGGCCCTCGCCCTTTCCGAGCCGAACGCCGGCAGCGACGCCGCCGGCGTCGAGACCACGGCTGCCGACTCGAACGAAGGCTGGGTGCTCAACGGCCAGAAGAAGTGGACGACTTTCGGTCAGATCGCCGGCCTGTTTCTCGTCCTCGCCAAATTCGAGGGCCAGCCCACCGCCTTCCTGGTGGAACGCGAGAGTCCCGGCCTCACGGTGCGGCCGTTGACCGGGGTCTGGGGCACTCGCGCCTCGCAGCTCGCCGAGCTCACCTTCGAAGGCTGCTGCATCCCCCATGGCAACTTGATCGGGCGCATCGGCTTCGGTTTGTCGCACGTCATTGCCGCCGCGCTCGAGCACGGACGCTACAGCGTCGCCTGGGGAGCGGTGGGCATCGGCCAGGCATGTCTCGACGCTTGCCGCCGCTATACGGCGGAGCGCCGGCAGTTCGGTGTGCCGCTTTCCGACCACCAACTCATTCGCCGGCTGCTGGCCGACATGATCGTCAACGTTCGCGCCGCCCGTCTCCTGTGCCTGCGGGCCGGCTGGCTGCGCGACCAGCGGGATCCCGTGGCCTTCATGGAGACCATGGCGGCCAAGTATTTCGCTTCCACCATGGCGGTACGTGCCGCCAACGACGCGGTGCAGATCCACGGCGCCAACGGCATGAGCGACGAGTATCCAGTCGGGCGTTATCTGCGCGACGCCAAGGTGACGGAGATCATCGAGGGCAGCACGCAGATCCAGCAGAACGCTCTGCCGATGTTCGACTTCGAGGAGTTCTGATTTCGATGGCCGTCAAATGCGTTGTTTGGGACCTCGACAACACCGTCTGGGACGGCATTCTGCTCGAAGACGCCGAGGTACGGCTGCGGTCGTCGGTGCCGCATATCCTGAAAACGCTCGACGAGCGCGGCATCCTGCACTCGATTGCCAGCCGCAACGATCGCGCCGCCGCCTTCGCCAAGTTGCGGGAGCTCGGCCTGGAAGACTACTTTCTCTATCCCCAGATCAACTGGAACTCGAAGGCGGCCTCGGTTGCCCAGATCGCCAAGGATCTCAACCTCGCTCTGGATGCTTTCGCCTTCGTGGACGATCAGCCCTTCGAGCGCGAGGACGTGACCTTCAGCCATCCCGGAGTGTTGTGCGTCGACTCGGCTTTCCTCGACGATCTTCTCGACCGGCCCGAGTTCAATCCCCGTTTCATCACCGAGGATTCTCGCCTGCGGCGCCAGATGTACCAGGCCGACATCCGCCGCAACAGCGAGGAGGCGGAGTTCGTGGGGCCGAAGGAGGAGTTTCTCGCCACTTTGGGAATGATCTTCACCATCGCTCCGTGCCGTGAGGAGGATCTCAAGCGTGCCGAGGAGCTGACGGTACGCACCCACCAGCTCAATACCACCGGCTACACCTACTCCTACGAAGAGCTGGACACGCTACGGCAATCGCCGCGCCATGAGCTGCTCATCGCCAGTCTCGAGGACCGACACGGAGCGTACGGCAAGATCGGTCTCTCATTGGTGGAGAAGGACGCCGAAGTGTGGACGGTGAAACTCCTGCTGATGTCCTGCCGGGTCATGTCCAAAGGCGTAGGGACGATCATGATCCACCAACTTCTGCGGCGGGCAAAAGAGGCAGGCGTCAAGCTGCGGGCCGAGTTCGTCTCCAACGACCGCAACCGTCAGATGCTGATCACCTACCGCTTCGCCGGCTTCAAAGAAGTCGGGAGAATAGGGGACGTCGCCATCATGGAAAATGACTTCTCGGCCATCCAACCCTCGCCGCCTTACGTGGATCTGCGGCTCCTCGGCTAAGGTAAGGGCGAACAGAGAAGCGCTGCGACGGCCGAG
>DATIOS010000290.1:0-4953 GCA_035472915.1 Thermoanaerobaculia bacterium | reverse complement strand
ATTGGCGCCACGACCTCGCTCCGTCCCAGGATGGAAAACGCCTTGCCGCTCAACCGGCCGGCCCCCGCCTCTCTCGGGAAAGCCGTCGCGGCACCCGCTTAGATCTCACTCTCCCGGCGGGCGAAATGAGATTTCTGCTGCACCACGAGCTGCTCCGTCTCACGCAGATAGAGCTGCAGGGCGTCGCGGAGGCTGCGCAGCGTGCGCACGCCCGTGAGGTCGACGCCGATATGCGTGAGGGTCTGTGCGATTCCCGGGTTGATGCCGCTGACGATGCACTCGGCGCCCAGCAGGCGCACGGCGCGGGCCATCTTGATGAAATGGTCTGCCGTCTTGGTGTCCATCACGTCGATGCCGGTGATGTCCACGATGGCCATGCGGGCCTGCTTGGAGACGATGGTCTCGAGCAGCGTCTCGGTCATCTCGGCGCTGCGCTGGCTGTCGACGACGCCCACCACGGGCAGGCAGAGGACTCCGGCCCAAACCTCGATGATCGGGGTGGAGAGCTCGCGGATGGCGGCCTGCTGCATCTCGATGGTTTCGAGCTTGGCCTCCAGCTCGCGGTTGGCAGCCTCCTGCTGGGTGAGCGCCCGGTTGAGCTCCGCCTTCGCCTCGCCGAGCTCGCGGACGAAGATGGAGAAGGCCGTCTCCAACTCGGAGAACTCGTCCTTCTCTTGGGTGAGCTGCAGCAGGGCGAGGCAGGAGTCGAACTCGTCGACACTCGCGTAGGAGAGCGCCTCGATCACCGACTGAAGCCGGCTGGAGGCGACGTTGACGTGGGGTACTTCGGTCTGGTCCATACCTTTTTTCCTCGCCATACCCTTTCTCGATTGACCGGCCTATTTCGCAAATAGACTTCGCAAATTTAATTTGTAAATTTTATTTCGTGAACATCGCACGCCGCGAGGCGATCCAGGCGCGGCCCTCGTCCTCGGTATCGAAAAACGAGATCGGATTCAAGTTCGAATCCCGGCGGAACAGGTTGATCGCGGTGATCACCAGCTTGGTGACCACCCTCGCCTTGAGCGGCGCTCGGATGACGGCCATGCCGCGCAACGGGATCTCTTTCAGGGTTTCGGCCACGGCGCGGCGCCCCTCGGGAGCGATGTTGTCGAGCTTTTCGGCGTCGATGAGGAAGAACAGGATGTCCTTGCCCTTGGACATGTCCATCTGGCGCCGGAGCAGCTCGAGGGCATCGTCGGTGGTCGCGCTGCCGCCGAAGGCCATGTAGATGATGTCCGGCTCCTCGAAATAGGTGACGTGCTTACCGTCGATCAGGTTCGCCGGGTTGGTCCGTTCGTCGCGCAAGACTGTCATAAAAAAACCCTCCAATCAGAAAAAACAGAAGAAAACAAGATTGATCACTTCACTCTCGCTTCGCTGAGCCGGCCCGAGAGACTCTTCGGCTCGGCCAGCATCTCGGACTCGCCGAAGCCGACGACGAGGGCGGTGGCGTCGTCGTGGTCCCGCCCCCAGTGCTCGACGATGCGCCGCGCCACCGTCTCCGGCGGCCCGGGCAGGCAGGCTTTCAGGTTGCCCCGTGTTGAGACGCCGTCGCTCATCAAACAGTAGATGTCGCCGGGCTTCATGGTGACGTGCATCACCTTGAAGGAGCGCAGGTTGTGGCCCACGATACCGGCCAGGCAGAAGACGCTGGGCGACTGGCCGTTGAGCGACTGCACCTCGATGTTGCCGATGCCGCAAAACTCGCCAGCGCCCTTCTCGTCCACCTTGAGCACACCGATGGCGGCGCCGCGGGTGATACGCAGCTCCTCATGGCAGCGCCGCAGGATGGCGTCCACCGACTTGTCGGCGAGGTCGCGGATGACCTCGGAAGCTCGCTCGGCGGCCACCGACGACTCGTAGCCATGGCCGAGCCCGTCGACCACGGCGGCCAGCACGGTCCCCTCGCGTTCCTCGATCACGAAGCTGTCGCCACAGATCGACAGCCCCTTGTAAGGGCGGCTGAAACCACCGGTTCTCAACGTTCCCCCCTGAAAACGCAGGTCACGGTGGTGCCGAGGCCGAGACGGGTGTCGAGATGAAAGTCGTCCACCAGTTTCTTGACCGCCACCAGTCCCTTGCCCATGCCGCGCTGCGATTTATAGGTGCCGGCCCAGATCTCTTCGAGCTTCGAGCCTGGGATACCCGGACCCTGGTCGGTGGCGATGATTTGCAGGCCGATCACTCCCCGGTCGTCCTTGAGCGAGCGGAGCTCGACAGTGCCGTTGCCGGCGTAAAAAATAATGTTGCGGGCCAGCTCGGAGACCGCCGTCGCCACTTTCACCGAGGCGAACTTGGAGAGACCGATGCGCACCGCCTCACTCCACGCCTCCAGGCGGGCGGTGGCAATGTCCTTCTCCTGCTCGATGGGCAGCTTGCGGGGCGCCGGCAGAGCCGTCACGCCGGACCCGGCGCCGCTCGTCACTCCCTGCGTGCCGCTGCCGTCCGCGGTCAACGCCTTGGCGATCGAAGCGATGAGCTGCGTGCTGTTGCTGCGCGCGAACAGGCGCACCGAATTTTCAAGCTCGGACAGGATGGTGGCCCTGTCCCCCGGGGTGAGCTGTTGGATCGGTGTCGTGGCGAGGCCCCCCAGACGGTTGAAAATACTCCGCTGGGTGATCGACGAGATGGTTCCCGCGAGGATCGCCCCGACCTCCTTCTCGACGGTCTTCACAGTAGCTCGAGCCTCTCCAGGGCAAGGTCCAGGTTGAGCGCCGTGTGGACGGAGTCGAGCTCGACCCCCATTTCGATCAAGGTCATCGCCACCGCCGGCCGGATGCCGACGATGAAGCATTCGGCCCCCATGAAGCGGACCGACTTGCCGATGTCGTTGAGGATGCGTGTGATGTAGCTGTCGATGACCTCCACCGCCGAGACGTCCAGGATCACCCCCCGGGCATTGACGGTGCGCACGCGGGCCATCAGCGAATCCTGGAGATCCAGAGCGAGCCGGTCGTGGAGCTCGGTCTGAATGCTCACCAAGAGGCAGTTGCGAATCTGGATAATGGGTAGCTCTTGCTCCACAGGCGCTCCGATCACAAGGCCGACATTGACACCGCCGATCCGAGTCCGGGCACTGGGAGAGCCTCTCTCAAGAGATTCTCGCCGGCAAGCGCCTATCCTACCCGGTCTCGAACCGAGTGGAGGAAGGCGCTTCCCCGTCGTGCCCGGCAATCGACGTCGGAAGATGTGGCCAAGGTTTTAGCATATTGCTACGGAGAAATCCACCTTACGGAGCCTGTTCTTCCCAGTCGCGAGCCCGCTCGACCGCCCGGCTCCAGCGGGCTCGCCGCTCCGCCGCCTGGCCAGGGTCGAGGGCCGGCGTGAAGATCCGCTCGACCTGCCAGCGGGCGGAGATCTCGTCCGTGGTCTGCCAGACGCCGGTGGCCAGGCCGGCGAGGTAGGCGGCGCCGAGGGCGGTCGTCTCCTGCACTCGCGGGCGAACGACGGGCACGCCCGTGAGGTCGGCCTGAATCTGCATCAGCAGGTTGTTGACGGTGGCGCCGCCGTCCACCCGCAGCTCGGCGGTGGGGAGCCCCGAGTCCCCTTCCATGGCGGAGAGCACGTCCGCCACCTGGAAGGCGATTCCCTCCAGGGCCGCGCGGGCGATGTGGGCGGCGGTGGTGCCGCGGGTGATCCCCACCAGGGCGCCACGGGCATAGGCGTCCCAGTGAGGTGCGCCGAGGCCGGTGAAAGCGGGCACCAGGACGACGCCCCCCGCGTCGGGCACGCTGGCGGCCAGGGCCTCGATCTCCGTGGCCGAACGGATGATCCCCAGTCCGTCGCGCAGCCACTGCACCACCGCGCCGGCCACGAAAACGCTCCCCTCCAGCGCGTAGGCGGTGCTCCCGGAGGCGCTTCCGTCCAGGCGCCAGGCCGGCGTGGTGATCAGCTCGTGGCGCGAGGGGATGGGCCGGCCGCCCGTGTTCATCAGCAGGAAGCAGCCGGTGCCGTAGGTGTTCTTCACCATGCCCGGGGCGAGGCAGGCCTGGCCGAAGAGCGCGGCCTGCTGGTCGCCGGCGATCCCGGCGATGGGAATCGAGGAGCCGAGAAGACCTGCAACCGTCTCGCCGTAGACCTCGCTGGAGGAGAGCACCTCAGGGAGCAGCTTGCGGGGCTCGCTGGGAATGCCGAGGGCGGTGAGGAGCTCGACGTCCCACTCCTCGCGGTGAATATCCCACAGGAGGGTGCGGGAGGCGTTGGTGACGTCCGTGGCGTGGCGCCCGCCGGCCGGACCGCCGGTGAGGTTCCAGAGCAGCCAGGAGTCGACGGTGCCGAAGGCGAGCCGTCCGGCCTCGGCCGCGGCGCGGACGCCAGGGATCTCGTCCAGCAGCCAGGCCAGCTTGGTGCCCGAGAAGTAGGGATCGAGCACCAGCCCCGTGCGCTCGCGAAACAGGCTCTCGAGGCCCGCTCGCTTCAGCCGGTCGCAGGCGCCGGCCGTCCGGCGGTCCTGCCAGACGATGGCGTTGGCGACCGGCGCGCCGGTGGTGCGATCCCAAAGGATCGTCGTCTCGCGCTGATTGGTGATGCCGAGCGCCGCCACGTCGCCGGCGGCGAGCCCCGCCCGCGCCAGGGCCTCCCGTGCCACGGCGAGCTGCGATTCCCAGATCTCCCGCGGATCGTGCTCCACCCAGCCGGGTTGCGGAAAAATCTGCCGCAGCGAGCGAGAGCGCCACGGCGACGGCGAGCGCACCGGCTCGTCCGAGCGTTGTCGTATGCCGCACCAAGCCCGAGATTGTCACTCGTCCGCGCCCACCGGGCAAGCCGCGCTCACGTCCCGCGGATTGCCCGCTGCCCGAGCAGCGTGAGGCCGAAGCAGCCGACGCCGAGCCCCGCGAGCACGAGACCGGCGCGGCTCGCGGCAAATACGGCGCCGGCGTTCGCGTCGTCCATGCGGTCCTCGATCGCCTGCAGCTCGTCGAGCACGAACTGTCCGGTGTTCGAGAAGCG
>DATIOS010000289.1:0-6244 GCA_035472915.1 Thermoanaerobaculia bacterium | reverse complement strand
GAGATCCGTACCGGATACGGCGCGCCGCCGCCGTCGACGCTGAGGAACGCCTCCCACTCCTCAGTCTCGGGGAGTCTGCCGAAACGGGTCAGCGGTGCCCACTCGATCTCGGCCGTCGAGCCGGCGACGAGCGCCGCTCCTGCCCATGGCGCCACGAGCCGGACGGGAGGCGTCGTCTCCTGCGCGGAACCGGCGGGGGCCAGCGCGAGAAGAGCCAGAACGATCGGGGCCAGAACGGCCAGGGGGCGGCAACGCATTCCGGGGAGTATCTACTTTCCCAGGGCGGCCTTCAAGTCGATCCGGTAGATGTTGCCGAGGCCATTCAGCGTGCTCTGTATCGCGGCGATCAGCTCGCGATAGGTGCCGGGGCGGTGGTCTTGAATGGGCAGGCCCCGCTCGCTGGCGAAGAAGAGATAGCGGCCGTCGGGAGAGAGGCGCGGACTGTAGTCGCGGGCCACGCTGTTGACCCTGGGGCCGAGGTTCTGAAGCGGCTGCCAGACGCCGTCCTTGCGCCAGCTCACGAAGAGGTCGCAGTCGCCGAGACCGTCCGGATGGCCGAAGGCGCCGACCAGCAGGAAGCTCTCGTCCGGGGCCACCAGGGCCTCGATGTTGACGCGGCCCGGAGCATTGATGGCGTCGCCCAGGTTCTCCGGCTCGGCGTAGTGGCCGTCCACCAGGCGCGAGCGCCAGACGTCGATTCCGCCCTTGCTCCCGGGGCGGTTCGAGGTGAAATAAAGCGTGCCGTCGCGGGTGGTGGAGGCGAAGTACTCGCTCCCCTCGCTGTTTGGAGGCCCCTCCAGGTGGCGGGCCTCGGGGCTCCAGCCGGACGGCTCGGACGACGTACGTTCGACGTACCAGATGTCGAAATCCTGCACTGCCTTGCCCTGGCGCGGCCGGTCGGAGACGAAGAACATCCGCGAGCCGTCGCCTGAGAGCACCGGGTCCGAATCGCGCCACGTGCCGCTGAACGGCGCCACCTCGGGCGGGCTCCACCGCCCGCCGGCGAAGTGGGAAACGTGAATCGTATAGAGCTGATTGCGCGGCACGGTCCGGTCGAAAAACACCGTGCCGCCATCCTCCGTGAGCTGGGCGCCGAACTCGTCGTCGCGAGTCGAGATCACCCCCTCGCCCCAAAGTTGCGGCGCAAGGATGGGGTCTGGACTGGGCTCGGGCTTCGCGGCGGAGGCAGCGAACGCGCGGATCGCGGCAAGGTCGATGCGATAAAGATTTCCCGAGCCGCTCAAGGCGCCGTGCAGTTGATCCGCCATCTCGTGCCCCTTGAGAGGATGCGGCATGGGCACGGTGAACGGGCTGCGCTCGCTGGTGAAGAAGAGCCAGCGGCCGTCCGGCGAGAAGCTGGGGCTCGAATCCGAAGCCTTGGAGTTGATCGGCGGCGGCAGCACCCGGGGTGGGCTCCAGCCTGTGTCCGTCCGGAAGCTCACATAGAGATCGCCCTTGGGGTAGGGAAAGCCGCCGCCCACCAGTCCGTCCGGGCGGCCGGCCGCGGCGAAGACGAGGAGACTCTGGTCCGGCGTGATGGCCGGCTGCCCTTCGTAGGCTGCCGTGTTGATCTCGGTCAGCGGCTCAGGCTCGGCGTAGCGGCCGTCGACGAATCGCGAACGGTAGAGGTCGAGGCTCCCCTTGCTGCCGGGACGCGTGGAGGCGAAATAGAGCGTGCCGTCGGCGGCGACCGCCGGGCTCGACTCAATGGCCGGCGTGTTCACCGGAGCGCCGAGGTTCCGCGGCTCGCTCCAGCCGTCCGCCGTACGTTCCATCACCCACAGGTCGATGTCCGGCGGGTCGTCGGGCTTGAGCGTGGATGTCTTGCCGGGAGCCGGGCGGTCCGAAGCGAAGAAGAGGCGCTTGCCATCCGGTGAGATCGTGGGGCTCGAATCGTTGAAGCGGCCCGAGAACGGCGCCACCTCCGGCTCGCTCCAATGCCCATTGACGAGCCGCGAGACACAGATCGTCGAGAGCGCCGGCGTGGTCGTGGTGGGAGAGCGCAGGGTGAAGTAGACGGTCTTGCCGTCCGGCGTGAAAGCCGCTCCAAGCTCGTCGGCCTGGGTCGAGAGAGCTCCCTCGCCGAAGAGCTCCGGCTCCGGGATCGAGGGCGGACCGGCGGCGTGAAGCGGGCCTATCGCGGCGAGCGCGAGGACGATCGAGACGAGGCGACCCTGCATGGCGTGAACCTCCATTGGCCTCTCCGGAGTACGGAGGCTCGCAGAGGAAGTTGCGAGGATCTCTGAGGACTCGATATCAATGCCAGCCAATGTAGAGACGCCCTGCGGGGAACCCCGCGGGGCGTCTCCTCGGAGGCGAGATCCTCACAACCACCTGGAAGGGCTGGACACCGACAAAAGCGCGTTCCAGAGCGTTCCGGAAATGGAGAGGGCGACGCTTCGAAGGAGACGCCCCACGGGGTAGCTGGCGCTACCCTGCGGGCGTCTCTACAGTGGCAGCCGACGGGTCAAAATCCGGGTTTGCTTGTTGCCGGGAGATCGGAGGGTTTTACTCATCCGATGTCCTCAGACAAAAAAATCGGCGGCCGGAAGGAGCCGGCCGCCGGTACCAACTGCAAGGAGCTTCAGCTTCCCTAGGGCATGATCCTCAGGATTCCCCAGATGCCGGCGTCCATTCGCGGGCCCGGGTAGTCTCGCCAGAGGTAGTCGCCGGTGACCTTGAACCTGCCGCCGGCGCCGTCCGGCATGAACGCGTCGAAGTGGTCGCTGGGGCCGACCCCGCCACGGGTGCCGAACCATTCAGAGGTAGTGTTGTTGCCCATCTGCGTCGAGCCCGAACCGGCCACGTAGGGCCGCTCGAGCCAGGGGTGACCCTGCGCCTCGAAAACGTGCGCCTGGGTGTGGCCGGACGGATGGACGACGCGGAAACGGAGGCCTTCGCCGGCCGTCGCCTGGAAGACCGGCGTTTCGGGGTCGCCGCCCACCCAATTGTTGTGGAGCAACTGATCGAACTGCGCGAAGTAGCGGGTTTGGAAGCCGGGCGCGGTGCCGTTGAGCGGCGTTTCCGGTCCCCAGCCGCCGCGGTACCAGAGCGGCTCGGCGCGGTAGTTGACGGCTTTCTGGCCGCTGTTTTCCGGATCGTCGTCCACCGCCAGGTTCGGCACCGGCGTGCCGCTGGAAAACTGGAGGTTGACGTCGTCCTGAATGACGGCGGCGAATTCGTGGAACGTCTTGAAGGAGCTGTTCGTCGAGCTGACCACGGCTGAAGCGCGGGTCGTCTTGAGGTTGGAGTCCTGATCCAGGGTCCACTGCGCCGTCGCCGGCTCGATGATCAAGGCGCCGAGAGCTCCCTTGTTGCTGTGCTTGATGGGATCGGACGAGGTGAGACCCGTGGCCCCGTACTCGATGGGAATCACGGTCGTGCCGCGCACGTCGCCGGCATACCAGTAGTAGGTCCGCTTCTCACCCTGCGCCGCGGTCTGCTTGCCGAACTGGGGGTTCATGCCAACGTTCGAGCCGTCGCTGCGCTGCACGTCGTAGAACACCAGTTGCGGATGGAGGCCGATCTCCATCGAGGGCTTGACGTCGTTTTGATTGAAGCCCTCGACGATCATGTTGACGCCGGTGTAACCCAAGGCATCGGCGTAGTTGTTGGGAAGGTCGTTCTTCAGCGTCACCTTGATGCACTCGCCCGCGTTGGCGCGCAGGATGAGCGGCTCGCGGCGGACGTTCTGATTGAGCCGCGGGCGGGCCGGCGAGCCCACGTAGGTGAGGTCGGTGGAGTTGACGAACATAATGGCCGTGGGATCGAACAGCGGTCCGGAGAAGGTGCCGGCGGGACCGGTCACGGTGGCCGCCCGCGGGTTGTAGACCAGGCCCGGCAGGCCGATGGGATCGTTCTTCAGCACCTCGGCTGCGGCGACGGCGACGATGGAGTAGTTGCGGTAGTTGACGCCGGGCGGGCAGGCGATCTTGATCGTGCCGCCGGCGGCGATGGCCGCTCCTGTGGCCACGCCTGTGGCGCCGCCGGTCTCGCTCACCGGCACCGGCGAGGCCGTGTCCACGTCGCTGCCGGGAACGCCTTCGGCATAGGCCTGGGAAACGGGAATCGAATCGAAGAGGGTGTCAGGCGTCGGCGACTTGGCCGCGGTGTTGTAGACGGTGAGCGGCTTCAGCGAGAACTTGCTGACCGTGGGCGAAGTGGAGTTGTCGTTGCGGTAGATGCGCAGGATGCCCCAGGCGCCGGTCCACTGCGACTCCGTGGCCGCGCTGGGTTTGTAGAGATAGTCTGCGAACTTGCCGTCGACCAGGCTGGGCACGCGTGGAATCTCCATGTCGAACCACTCGGAAATGCCGGCCATCTGGGAGTTGCGGTAACCCGAATCGGGATCGTCGGGCTCGAACAGCCACTTCAGGCCGTGCACGGTGAAGTTGTGCGACTCCTCGAACGCTCCGACCAGGGTGCGGATCTTGATCTGGTCGCCCTCGAAGGTACGCAGCATCGGCGTGTAGGGATCGCCGGGATAGAGGCCGTTGGTCAGCGGCGGATAGAAGCCGGGCTGGACGTTGAAGGCTCCGTCGGCGCGGTCGGTGCGCGATTGGTAGGCGAAGGAGAGGTCGCCCTTCTTGCCATTCGCCTGGGAGTTGCCGAGGGGATTGCGGACCCGCAGGCCAACCGGCTCGTTGCGGTAGTTGACGGCCATCATTCCTGTATCGTCGGCCGAGACGGCCTCCGGGCAGGGCGGTGCCAGGTAGGTGGCGCTGCCGTCGGGAACGGGGCACTGGCTCGGTTTGGCGTAGAGGTCCGGCAGACCCACCTCCTCCCGTCCGGGCGGGTTGATGGCGCGGGCCATGTCGATCCAGCCGAGCGATTTGTTCGGGCAGGTCGGGCCGCCCGGCTCGTACATCGGCTGGAAGTCGGCGTACTCGATCATGAACTCGCGGTAGTTGTTCTTCGCGGCCGTGCCTTCGATCACCGCCTGCCAGGTGGTGGGGCCGCCGTCGTTGGCCAGGCCGGGGCCGCTGTTGGTGCCGAGCTGCACGTTGGTTTCGTTATGGAACCAGGTGGTGCCGGCGGGCTCGATGATCAAGCCGGCGTAGAGGCCCGCCTGCTGGTGAGTTGAAGGGCCGAAGTGATCGTGGGTGAAGACGGTGCGCAGGGTGCGCTTGCTGTTGTCGAGGTTGGTGATGGGGTCGGCCCACCAGCGCTGGACCGTCGTCTGGGCGCCCAGGAAGTCGTTGACGCCGTTGCAGTCCGCGTCCTTGGGCTGATTGAAATACGGGTGGACCCTGGGCACCGGGCAGCTCTGCGTGGCGGCGCCGCCGAAGCTGCACTTGGTGGTGAGCGGCTCGCCGCAGCGGCCGGGCTGGGCCTGGCGGATGGCGCAGATGCGCTCCTGCACTTCCTCGCCGCCAAAAGAGCCGTCCTCATAGTTCCAGCCGTTGCCGCTGCCGTCCGAGGAGGTGACGTCGAACTTCACCAGGTGGATGTGCTGGCCCAGAACGTCGGTCGGCGTCGTCACCTGGAAGTCGTCGAGCACGTACTTGTTGGGCACCAGGTTGGTGTGCCAGAACTCGATGCACTGGCCGCTGTTGGCGCGGAAGAAGAACGGCTCCGGCGCTTTGCCTCCGGCCAGCAGGCTGTTGACGTCGCTCCACAGGGCGATGATCCGGGTCTGCGGGAAATGCCAGCCCGCCTTGTTGAACTTGACGTCGAGCTGCATGTCCGCCGCCTTGTAGTAGCGGACGTCGGTGACCGGGTTGCCGGCGTCGTCCCAGCAGGGATCGGCGTAGGGCGCGCCCTGCTTGGCCGGATGGCCGTTGGTCTTGAAGACGGCGGCGGCGCCGAGCGGCGTGAAGGTGTTGTGGTTGGGGGTGGAATGGAAGCCCATCGCCACCTGCTCGACCGGCTCGCCCTGCTCGTTGAGCCACTTGACGTTCGCGGTGGTGATGATCTTCTCCATGTCGAAGCGGGTTTCAGCGCTGAGCGCCGTGCCGTTGACCACGACGTGGCGCGGCAGGCCGCCGTCGATCGGCAAGAGGGTGTTGGGATCCACGGCAAAGTCCTTCGGCGGGTGCGGCGACCGGCGGCCGGCAAGACCCGGGACGAAGAACGGATAGCCCGGGTTGGTGGTCACCGGGTTGGGCAGCACCACCTGGCCGCCCGCGATCTGCACGGGCCCGGGCAACGGCGCCATGGCCAGCACGGGAATGGGGACGACCGCCGGAATGGGCGTGCCGGTCGCGATCTCGTTGTCGGGCAGAGCCCGCGAGTTGGCGGCCGG